>CAZLIR010000089.1:0-8518 GCA_964559635.1 uncultured Enterobacterales bacterium | reverse complement strand
CGCTCCACTAAGTAGCAATAACCATGCTGCGTGAATGGCTTTTTGCTTGGCCCTGATACGGAAACCGTTCATCAAAAATAGAAGCGACAGCAGGTAACAGATATGAATTCCAAATATGTACACCTGTTGCCAATCCATTGAACGCAGGAAAACAAACAACCAACTAAAACTGGTGAAAAAGAAGAAATGCGAAAAATATCTGATTTGAGAAATATGCTCAGCGTCTTGCTTTGGTGTGGCAGACCAAATAAACAAACCACAAGTGAATGTGATCAGTAATGTCAGTAAAATGACGTAAGGGTCTGTATCGTTTAGCATTTTTATTCTTATAGTTTGATTATCTAATTACCATAATAAATAATACCCTCCCCTTTGCAAGGACTTATGCAAAATAATTACTAAGACGTCTAGACGTCTATTTTTCCTCATGTAATAATTTTATTGTTGTTTCCTCAGTAAAAAGTAGAGAGATTGTAAAACATGACTCAACTCGTTGACCTACCCGCTCCAGATGCATATACCTTTTTACAGGAGTATCCAAATGCTGTTCTAATCGATGTTCGCTCTACGGTCGAACACCAATTCGTCGGACATCCGATAGGTGCTGTGCATATTCCATGGTCAGACGGATTAAATTGGCAGCGAAATGAAAATTTTGTGCACGACATTGAGCAATACCTGACGACGCAATTCCCCGGTTTTGTGGCTAAACAGCACCCCGTTGTATTGATGTGTCGAAGTGGTGCCAGAACAGAAAAGGCCGGGGCCGCTCTGATTGAGGCTGGCTTTAGCAACGTATCTCATGTATCGGATGGCTTTGAGGGTGATAAGGATCAAAATCAACACCGAGGCAATATCAATGGCTGGCGGTTTCATAATCTGCCCTGGCAACAATCATGATTCACCGAGTTTTAACTACGACCGATTATAATAACCACAATGATGAGGTTTTAATGCCTATTCTGCACAAAACACTGAGTGTTCTCCTAATTTCCTTACTGACACTGTTATCGGCCTGTAGTTTTGAACAAACTACAGCAGAAAACCGCGAGAGAGAGATTAACAGTGAACAAACTGTCACCAAAGAGCAAATTAATCAGAACCTCAGTTCCAAACGGCAATTCAATCCAACCCTAGGGGACACATGGATAGGTAATGGCATTTCATATGGTGCCTATCGCGATGGTGAATCCCCAGACGAATCGCTAACCGCTGCCTCCGACATTCTGGAGGATATGCAGATTCTGCTGCCACGCTGGCAACTCATCAGACTTTATGGCGCCGACCAACAGGCGGAGAATATCCTCAAGGTGATCGTCGATAATGAGCTGCCCATCAGAGTCATGCAGGGAATTTGGCTCGATGCCCATAAGAGTCCAGAGCAAAATGAAGCACAAGTTACAAAAGCGATAGAGTTGGCAAACAAATACCCTGATATTGTTGTTGCCGTAAATGTTGGTAATGAAATTCTCGTGGACTGGGCCTATCACCGCATCGAGGATGTTGACTACGTCATTGATAAAATCAGACAGGTCCGAAATTCCATCACTCAGCCTGTAACTGTGAGCGATGACTACAATTTCTGGAATAAACCCCACGCTGAAAAAGTCGCCAATGAGCTCGACTTCATCTGTCTCCATGCATACGCCTTCTGGAACAACAAACCTCTCGATATCGCCATGCAGTGGACTGTCGAAATCTATGATGGTATTCAATCACTCTACCCAAATCATACCATTGCCTACTGTGAGACGGGTTGGCCGACCAGTCGCATCTACAATGATGGCAGTTATGAGGGTGGACTAGTGGGTATTGCCGGCGAGCAAGAGCAACTGAGATTTTTCCAAGAATATAATGCCTGGGCGACAGAAAATAAGGTTATTTCATTCTATTTTTCAAGTTTCGATGAAAATTGGAAAGGTGGTTTTGATGGCGATAATCCCATGGCGAAGGCTGAAAAGCACTGGGGCTTATTCAAAGCTGACCGCTCCTCTAAACTAGCGCTGCAAGCTGGCGACAAAACAGACTAATCATTCATATGACATGATTGCATTTCGACCTAAGGGTCAATTGCAGTGGAATATCAGTCTGTAGTAGACTGAAATTTCGCAGTAAGAAAAATGGGTAGTATGTCTGATTTAAAACTACTAAACCGCGTTAATCCGCTGACAGAGTACGACACGGAAGAGGTTGAGACTGAATACAGTCGCGATATCTGGCAGATCGTTGAGAGTCCAGAAGATGGCATGGTATACCTGAAAAATCCTCCGCAATATGACGCTTTTGAACAGGATTTCGCTTGGGAAAAAACCTTTGCCAATGAGCGTAAGCGGCGCAGAAAGGAGGAGCCTATTCGCTCCGCGATCAGTGACTTCCTCAAGCGAATGCGGGCAAAATACCGCAAACGCGAGACCATAGAGGTCGAGGCTGAGCGGTTGCTAATCAAACTGAGGGGTGAGTCGGAGCGTCCTAAAGTCATTGATGTCGGCTGTAGCATCGGTGTCAAACTTCAGCGGATCACTCGATACATGGAGCAAGAATATGGCATGAGTATCGAGCCAATCGGGATTGAAATTTCTCTGAAGCAAGCTTGTCAGGCCAACACGCACTTGCAGTCAGTTGGTGGGCACTGTATTCAAAACAATGCCATTGACGGACTTGCCTCAGTCGATGATGACAGCGTTGATCTAATCATTCTGTGCTCCTTTCTGGAACACGAAATCAACCCAATGGAACTCTTAAGACAGTGCAAGAAAAAACTGGCTACCCATGGACGACTACTGATCAAAGTCCCCAACTATGATTGCAAGAATCGCAAGTATCGCAAAGAAAAGTGGTGTGGCTTCCGCTATCCTGACCACGTCAACTACTTTGTGCCAAAGACACTTCAGGCCATGCTTGAGAGAGCGAATTTGAATTGTCGAAATCTGCGAGCACAACCCTTCAATGACAACATGTGGGCAATCGCAGGAAAATAGCGCACATAGCTAGTTCATGTAACTCGCCAGAGTACCGTAGAGTTTCTCCATCGATAGTGGTTTAGGTATATGGTCGTTCATGCCTACTGCATAACACTTATCTATATCTGCCTGCATCACATTGGCTGACAGCGCAATAATGGGTAGCGAACTATTTTCGCGCTGCTTTTTAATCTGTATCGTTGCCGCATAGCCATCCATAATCGGCATTTGAAGATCCATGAGCACGGCGTCATAGCGATTAGTCTGGCATAAGTTCACTGCGGTTTGGCCATTTTCAGCCTGATCGATCTCTACGCCAACCATGGTAAGTAGCTTTGTCGCCACCATCAAGTTGACCCGATTATCATCGACTACCAGCACCCGCTTATCTCGCAACTTAGTAAGTTGGCTTTGGCTCGCATTCATTGTGTCCACATTATGCCGTTGCATATATTCAATTGCCGAACTCTCACTCACAGCAGTCTGCGTTATTTGAAAGCCAAAGGAACTGCCTTCGCCATAGACACTGTCGACCCAGATATGGCCATCCATCAGTTCAACCAGATGTTTGGTAATCATCAAACCTAACCCGCTGCCACCATAGATTCTGGAGATTGAGGAATCCGCCTGAGAGTATGTTTTGAAAATTTTAGATATCTGCTTTTGATCCATACCGATTCCGGTATCGGTCACAATAAATTTAAGGATAATTGATTCGTCACCTTGCTCGACAACACTGATTTTCAGGTCGATACTGCCTTGCAGAGTGAATTTTGCCGCATTATTACAGATATTCAGAAGTATCTGTCCTAATCTGAGACTATCGCCATTAAGCAAATCAGGAACATTCTCATCGACACTAATTGTGAAGCTGACTCGATGTTTATTGATCAGTAAGTTAATTTGCGCTTCTAGGTGATCGAGAACCGATTGCAGCTCAAAAATTCGTGATTCTAGTTCAATTTTTCCTGATTCTACTTTTGAGATATCCAATATGTCATTCACCAACATCAGCAAGGTGTCTGTTGATGCATGTATTACCTGTAGGTTCTTCTTTTGCTCAGTAGATAATTCACTTTCTTTGAGTACCTGACACATTCCTAAGACGGCATTCATCGGTGTTCTGATCTCATGGCTCATGTTTGCCAGAAATTCGCTCTTTGCCGCATTGGCACTTTCAGCCTCATTGGTGGCCAGTATCAATTCGGATTCAATATGTTTTCTTTGTTCTATCTCACTGGACAGACGTCGGTTGTTGTACAAAACATAAACGGTTATTGCCATAATTAGTAATAAGATGGGGATAACCCATTTCAATACTGCAATCAGCGAAAAGCCCTGCTGTATCTGCAGCTGCAGCCAGGTGTTAACAATGGTTTGTTTTTGTTTCTCCGACATACTGGCAAAAACTTTGTTAAGTATGGGTACCAGTGGTTCAAGTCCTTTACGAACAGCAAACGAAAAATCATAGGGATAGTCGTTAGTTGAGGCGACATTCAAATCAGTGATGCCATTGCGGACAATGCCAATCTTGACCGATTGAAACGCACCTATGTAGGCATCGAGTTCACCACTTGAAACCTTGCGTAAACCATCAACTGTATCTTCAACATCAATAATAACTAATTGTGGATAATTTCTTCGAAGATAGTCATTGGAGGAATAGCCTTTAATAGCACCAACTCTGAGCCCTTTGTAAGAACCTATAGAACTCGATAGATAATTGCCTTGTTTAGTCACTACTGCTGAGGGCACAGTGAAATAGGGATCTGTAAAGATGACTTCTTTTGCACGTTCTTCGTTTCTGACAACTCCCCCCATAAAATCTATTTTCTGTTGCTTGAGAAGCTCAAATGCCTCGGCCCATTGGTACTGGGTTAGCTGAACCACGGACAGGTCGAGGGTATCGGTGGCGAATTGAACATAATCCGCTACTAGTCCGGATAGGTTGTTATCATCATCAAGATACTCGATTGGATAAAAATTATGTTCAACACCCAGGGTTAGATTACTATTCTCAGACAACCACTGTTGTTCCTCGAGCGTGAGGGCATCAAAACTGACCTTATCGGCAAAGTAGGGTGTATTTGCCGGCAACCATTTCTTCTCGAGCGCAATTAATTGTTGCACAGGAATTTCGTTCCAGCCCTGATTTATCAACGCCAATAAATCACTGCGCCCTTTGGGGATAGCTGCGTGGGTTGTGTTGGTAAATAAGATTTCACTCGTAGGAAACAGGCCCTCAAGTCCCATGCTGGAGAATGTCCTGTTTAACAGGGGCAGTTCCCCGACGATGGCCTGAATTTCACCCGTGAGTAACTTTTCAACGATAGCGCGGCTAGAGGAGTATGTAAGGCGAATAAGCTTGGGGAAATTCTGTGCTAAGTACTCATCTTGAAAACTATTCTCGAGCACAGCGACAACGAAATCATTGGCTTCTGCTAATGGCACAGGGGATGTCACTTTATTACTATAGACAACACCTGTTTCTATCTCGTGAAAAGCTGTGCTGAATTCTGCCCATTGTTTACGACTTTCGTTGATGAAAATGCCCGAATGAATTGCCTCGCCGCTCTTGACGGCTGCAATTGAAGCTTCGAAAGGCATCAGTGACCACTCTATCGGCTGGCCTGTTGTATCAGACCAGAGTTCCCACATTTCGATATACAGACCAGCCGGCGAGCCATCTGGCAGGCTAAAGGTAAAGGGAGGATTGTATTCTATACCGACTATTTTTAGTGGTCGCTCGTCATCCTGAGCATTTATTATAGCCGATGTCAGAACAACCAGAGCCAACAGTAGTTTGGTTAATGTGCGAGTACATCCATGTAGGTAATTAATATGACTCATTAAAACCTATTCAATAGTAATCACAAGGTAGACATGATATCAAATCGTCCGATCACTGCAATTCAAAACCATTTATACGTATGTTTTTATCTGAACGGTTATATTCTTGAAAGCGGGTGTTTTGCTGCGTGGGTCGCAGATCTGTGAAGTAAGGATGTTGGCCTCGGGGTAATATGCCATCACATTACCTCTGGGGATATCATAAGCACAAACCACCACTTCAGACATTTCGCCATTGGCAGACTGGATATCGACTTTATCACCAACTCGAACACCCAATGCCGTGATGTCTTCGATATTCATGAGAACCGACCAACGTGAGTTTGTCGCCCGATAGCTATCCTTCTCTTCGTAAATTATTGAGTTGAACTGCCCTTCGCTGCGAATTGTGGTCAGGCGAAATTCTGTTTCTGCTGGCTGTGGCGGTAATTCATTAACCACAAATTGCGCCTTGTTTGAGTCGGTGTTGAATTCGGGCCGATGTTTAATGCGTCCTGCGATATGAAATTCTCGCCTGGCAACAGCAATGTCTTTAATATCTGACATGCCAGGCACAATTCGAGCTATTGCATCACGGACATTCTGATGATCTTTGAAGGCAGACACATCGAATGGTAGATCGGGACATAATCTCGTCATCAAATCAGCCAGTATCACAGACTCTGGTCGCACCGAATCATATCGGGTAATACCTCCATCAGATAGCCTGACATAGTTGAACATGGACTCCTGTGTGGTACTGGACCATTCTTCATCTCTGGCGGTGACAGGCAGTATAACAACCTCGCCATCAACCCCATGTACGTGACCAGAGTTAATTGAGGTGGTAAGAAATGTTTTATGCCTGATATTGCTAAGTGCTTGGCTGGCAAATTGGCTGTCTGGAGTTGCCGCATACAGGTTGCCCCCCATAATCAGAGCCGCATGCATCTGTTGATTATGCGCTGCTTGCAGGCTTGCTAGGGTATCCAAACCATCTGCGCGGGGAAGACTGATCTCAAATTCGGCCTCCATGGCTGCCATCACCTGCTCTGTTAAGATCGGTTTCACGCCAATCGTGCCGATGCCCTGAACATTTGAATGGCCCCGCAGAGGTAGCAAGCCAGCATATGGTCTTCCAACCATGCCACATAGCAAGGCAAGGTTTGCGACATATTCGACATTTTCGACACCATTGGTATGGTGTGTCAGTCCCATCCCCCAGGCAAATACACTATTTTTTGACTGACTGTAAGCCTTTGCGACAGACTCAAGTTCACCGCGAGGTATCCCAGTAATGAGTTCAATGGTTTGCCATATGGTTGTCACAGCCTGATGCTGCAATTCAGCAAATTTTTCGGTATGGCTCTGGATAAAGTCATGATCGATGGCATCTAACTCAATAACGCCCTTGATCAAACCGAGCAATACCGCGACATCAGAACCAATGTGAGGTTGCAGATAGAAACTTGCTATCTCGTCCCCTCCCTTCAACAGCGAACGAGGACTTTTAGGCACAGCAAACTTCACCAAGCCTGATTCTTTGGCAGGATTGATGACAACGACCTCCCCTCCTCTGTCTCTTACAGCCTTCAGTTGATGAATGAATCTTGGGTGGTTCGAGGCTGGGTTCGCGCCCATCACGAACACCATGTCAGCTCCCGATAAGTCTGCCAGCTCAACTGTAGCCGTGCCAGTACCTATGGTTGTCGATAACCCTACCGAGGTCGCTTGATGGCAATAATAGGAGCAATTGGTGACATTGTTAGTGCCGTAGATGCGAGCTAATAATTGAAAAATGAACCCTGCCTCATTTGACGAGCGGCCCGAGGAGTAAAAAAATGTATTCTCGGGATTAGTCTGCGAAAATGCTTTAGCAGAGCAATCAAGCGCTTCTTCCCAACTCACGGGTTGGTATTTATCACTGTCTGCGCGTTTGAGTAGTGGTGTCGTCAGACGCCCCAGTCGATCCAGCTCTCGACCTGATAACTCCTGCAGCTCATTGATGGTGTGATCGAAAATCTGTGCAGGAATGGCCGGTTGAATGTCACTGGAGTGAGCCTGCACCGATTTATTACATACTGAGGGAAACTCACCCAGCTCATTGACCATGCCGCCCTGCTGGCCACCCATGCCCAAGCCGCAGGCTTTACAGGTATTGTTAGATGAGAGGGCTTTTGAAGCATTTAGAGGGCCAATACGGCGCACTGTATCAAGGGTATACAGAACCTTCTTAAAGCCACCACCTATGGGTTGATTTGTAGATTTCGACATGAGTCTAGCTTGTTATCTCATCAGGTTCCTGTCAAGTTTCAGGGCAAACATTATTCCTGTCATCTCTGGCATTATCACAGGTATGTGACTATTCTTTATACAATCCAAGAGTAAAAAATAACAAGGATAACTCATGCAACTCGAAACATTTGCAATGAAAGCGCTACTCTACATGACGCTGGCATTCATGGTGATACTGGTGCTGTTGGTTGTCGTTGTGTTTGTGATGTATATCTACGATGTGACGCAAACCAAGCATACCATTCGTCGTAATTATCCGGTGGTGGGTCGTTTCCGTTACATCTTCGAGCATATGGGGGAGTTTTTCCGACAGTACTTCTTTGCGATGGATAGAGAAGAGCTGCCTTTTAACCGTGCCCAACGTAGTTGGGTATATCGTGCAGCCAAGGATGTTAACCGCACAATTGCCTTCGGTTCCACACGTGACATTACCC
>CAZLIR010000088.1:2025-8687 GCA_964559635.1 uncultured Enterobacterales bacterium | reverse complement strand
AACCAAAGTTCGTACAGGTCGAGCGCACCCATCGTTATTGCAACATATCATGGTGCCATACTATGGTGCTGATACCCCATTAAATCAGGTCGCTAATGTCAGTGTCGGCGATTCAAGAACTCTGATGGTACAACCATTCGAGCAATCCATTGTTCCTGCGGTTGAGAAAGCCATCATGAATGCCAACTTGGGATTAAATCCGAACACTGCAGGCACAAATATCCGAATCCCTTTACCCCCTCTGACCGAGGAACGTCGTCGCGATCTGATCAAGATTGTTAAGAACGAAGCTGAGGGTGCACGCATCGCTATTCGAAATATTCGTCGTGATGCCTTGAGTACTGTTAAAGAGTTGCTCAAAGAAAAAGAAATTACCGAAGATGATGATCATCGTGCGCAGGATGAGATTCAAAAAATTACCGATAAAAATGTCGCTGAAATTGATCGACTTCTGGCAGAAAAAGAAGCCGAATTGATGGAAGTCTGACGACTTATCCTATGATAATAAACGCCGTGTGGTACAAACTTCGCGGCGTTTTTCGTTAAAGCCTATGACTGAATCCACCGCCAACATCACCGTCCCAGAGCACGTAGCCATCGTGATGGATGGTAATGGTCGTTGGGCCATCAAGCGCAATAAAAAGCGTATGCAGGGCCACAAGGCAGGCATGGATGTTGCGCGCGAGGTGTTGGAGGATTGTGCTCGAGCCGGGGTGAAGATCTTAACCCTTTTTGCATTCAGCAGTGAAAACTGGAAGCGACCTCACGAAGAAGTCTCTTATTTGATGCGTTTGTTTGTTGAAGGCCTGACCCGAGAGGCAAACAAGCTGTTAGAGAATAACATTCGAATGAAAGTGATTGGCGATCATGGGCGTTTTCCAGAAAAGCTGCAAGAGGCCATTACAAAAGCAGAGTTGCTTACCAAAGACTGTGATGCCATGCATCTGAATATCGCAGCCAACTATGGTGGTCGCTGGGATATTACTCAGGCAGCCAAGACCTTAATCAGTGAAGTGCAGGCGGGGCAACTTGCCATTGATGATATTGATGAGAACGTCTTCCATCAACATACTATTGTTTCCGAGCTACCGGACCCAGATTTATTTATCCGCACGGGTGGTGAACATCGGATCAGCAACTTTCTGATCTGGCAATTAGCCTACACTGAGCTATATTTTACCGATGTTCTGTGGCCAGACTTTAATAAACAAGAACTCATGGCTGCCTTTCAATCATTTAGTACCCGTCAACGTCGTTTCGGAAAGACCGGCCTGCAACTCGCTGAGAGCGAAAGCTGATGTTATTTCAACGCGTGATCACAGCACTGGTGTTACTGCCGTTAGTGATACTGGCAATCTTTACTTTGGAGATTGAGAGATTCGCTATCTGTATCGCAGCAATAATAGCCATTGCTGCCTGGGAATGGTCCGGTTTTTTCACCGAAGATAAACGCAAACGTATACCTTATGTGGTATCCGTTGTTGCCCTGATGTGGCTGATCCGAGAGTCATCTTTACCCATGACACTGTGGCACGGCTTCATTATGCCTGAGCATTTTGTTGAGTGGTTTGCCCCCAACCAAATGGCCATGACTGTATTATTTCTGGGTGCGTGCTGGTGGCTATTTGCACTGGTGTTACTGATTGTATACCCACGAATAAGTCAAACAATCGCGACCAATTCCTTATGGTATATCCCCATTGGATGGCTGATATTACTGCCAACCTGGGTCGGTATTGTGGGTATTCGCTCAATGAGTATTGATTTGTATCCGCTACATGGTGCAAAGATGGTGTTATTTGTGTTGTTACTGATTTGGGCCGCCGATACCGGCGCTTACATCGTCGGCAAAGCATTTGGCAAAACAAAATTGGCACCAGAGGTGAGTCCCAAGAAAACATGGGAAGGTGTTCTAGGCGGAATGAGTCTGGCACTCGTTGTGCTGACAGTGAGTTTTTATTTGTTACATTTTACTGAGGAACAACGACTGCCGTTGATTGGTCTAACCCTTGTTATCGTGGCATTTTCGGTGATTGGTGATTTGACAGAGAGTATTTTCAAGCGACTCACAGGTAAAAAAGATTCGGGACACATCTTGCCGGGACATGGCGGGGTTCTAGACCGAATTGATGGTGTTACAGCCGTGATACCCATTACGTTACTCGGATTCTCGTTACTAGGAATTCAGTAATGCGTAAGGTATCAATTATCGGCTCCACTGGCACCATCGGCGTAAACACCCTCGATGTCCTACGTGCTCACCCTGAGCAATTTCAAGTGTTTGCATTAACAGCCAATACACAGGTCGAGAGACTGTACCAACAATGTTTGGAATTTAAGCCACAATACGCAGTGATGCGTGACATCAGCAGTGCTAGTCGGCTACGTGAACAACTATCTGCCTATGACATTGAAGTCCTTGACGGTAGTCGAGGCCTCGATGAGGTCGCAGAGGCTGATGAAGTTGATACCGTTATGTGCGCTATCGTTGGAGCTGCCGGTCTGAGTTCGACACTGGCAGCGGCTAAAGCCGGTAAAAATGTGTTGCTGGCAAACAAAGAAGCGCTGGTTATGTCGGGTCATATCTTTATGCAGACTGTGCGTGAAAATAATGCCACACTGATCCCCATTGATAGCGAGCATAATGCCATTTATCAGTGTTTGCCCGAGCGTGAGGCAAGCAACCTAATTAAAGCCCAGTGCGGATTAACAGAATTAGGCATCGATAAAATCTTACTGACCGGATCCGGTGGACCTTTCCGCGACCAGCCACATGCCAGTTTGGCTGATATTACTCCTGCCCAAGCTATCGCCCATCCGAATTGGACTATGGGGCCAAAAATATCAGTTGATTCTGCCACCATGATGAATAAAGGGCTTGAGTATATCGAGGCCCGATGGTTGTTCTCTGCTTCCGAGGAACAGTTGGAAATACTCGTTCATCCAGAGAGTATTATTCACTCCATGGTGCAATATTGTGACGGTTCAGTCCTTGCGCAATTGGGACAGCCTGATATGCGCACTCCGATAGCCTATGGTCTGGGTTACCCAGAACGCATTAATGCGGGTGTCGAGCGTCTGGATTTCAGTCAATTACAGTCTCTGAACTTTGAGCCCGCAAATCCCCGTAGATTCCCGGCAATAGCGCTGGCACAGAGTGCTATGGCAGCAGGGGGTACTGCACCGGCGATACTCAACGCCGCGAATGAAATTGCGGTTGATGCGTTTCTTGCTGAGCAGCTCGGGTTCTTAGCGATCACCGATTTGATTGATGCCGTTCTGCAACAGCAGGAAGTGAACTCAGCCAGCGATATTGAGACCGTCATCGCGGCAGATAAGCAGGCCAGAGCGACAGCCAATCAGTGGTTGCAGGAGCATCGCGCATGATGGATATCCTCTGGAATATTGGCTCATTTATCGTTGCGCTGGGAATATTAGTAACGATACACGAATATGGCCACTACTGGGTGGCGCGAAAAATGGGCGTCAAGGTACTCAAGTTCTCGGTCGGCTTCGGTAAGTCCATTTGGTCACGAACTGCGAAAGATGGCACCGAATATTGTGTCGCTGCTATCCCTTTGGGTGGTTATGTGAAAATGCTTGATGAGCGGGAGGGTGATGTCCCACCCGAGCAACGCGCTGTGGCATTTAACACTCAGCCGGTCAGTGCGCGCATCGCAATAGTAGCCGCAGGACCGATTGCTAATTTTCTGTTAGCGATTCTGCTTTATATCTGGATGTTTATGTTGGGTGTTCCGGCGTTGAAGCCTTATGTCGGTGAGGTACCAGAAAACTCAATCGCCTACGAGGCTGGTATTCGCAACGGAGATTTAATTCACGCAGTTGATGGGCGTCCGGTTGAAAGCTGGGAAGATGTTAATCATGCCATTGCCCGACGGATGGGTGAGCAAAATCAGCTTGAACTTCGAGTAAATCACGATGATGAATCAATTCAACGTGATTATCGTCTGGACCTCAGTAACTGGACTGTCGATCCCAAACGACCTGATTTACTCGGCAGTCTTGGGCTAACACCCTGGACACCGAGCGTAGAAGCTAAGTTTGGCGAAGTTGATCCGCAGGGAGCAGCGGCCAGTGCCGGTATGAAAGTCAACGACAAGGTATTAAGTATTAACGGCGAGCCGGTCAATGACTGGCGTGACCTGGTTGAAATTGTTGTACGTAACCCCGGTCAAACCATGACGATGGAAATACTGCGTGACACGCAAACGCTACAACTGCCAGTGACCATTGGCAGCATAGAAGAAAATGGACGGGTACGTGGCAGACTGGGCGTGGCTCAGACTGAATGGTCTCAGGAAGATATTGCACGTCTTGAAGAGATGCGCCACAGACAGCAGTATTCACTGTTTCAGGCGGTCGGTCAGGGACTGGATAAAACCTGGGAAATCACCACGCTGAGTTTTCGCCTGATCGGCAAATTATTTACCGGCGACGTCTCGCCACAGAATCTGAGCGGACCAATTTCCATAGCTGAAGGGGCAGGTACCTACGCAAGTTATGGCTTTGTGTTCTTTCTCAGCTTCCTCGGCATGATCAGTGTGAACCTTGGAATCATAAATATTTTACCGATACCTGTTCTAGACGGCGGCCATCTGTTGTATTATTTCATCGAATTGATTCGAGGTAAGCCATTATCTGAATCAGTACAGGAAATTGGCCTTAGAATTGGGCTCGTGATGGTCTTGAGCCTGATGGTTTTCAGTGTATTTAACGATATCAGTCGTCTGTCTTAAGATATGCAGGCTTTTGATGCATTTAATATGAACTATTTTGCGCAACAGGCCTCTTAATAGCGAAGTAATAAAAATCAATTGGTAGTTATCAAACCGCATGAATTGGCTAAATAAACAATTTATTTTTCGTCTGCTAGCAGTCACCTTGTTTGTGACCTTTGCTCAAGTAAACGCAGAAGAAAAATTCGAACGCTCTGAAGTGACCTCATTCCAGGTCTCGGATATCAAAGTGATCGGATTACAACGTGTTGAATTAGGTACGTTCTTTACCTTTTTGAACATTCGTGTTGGTGAGACAATTGATGCCTCACGAATCCCGACAATTATTCGTGGCATCTATGAGTCTGGCTCGTTCGATAACATCGAAGTGCTGCATGATGGTTCGACCATGTATATCAAGGTGACTGAGCGTCCAACGATTGCGACATTAACTTTCGATGGTAACTCTGCAATCAAAACTGAAGACTTAGAGCGTGGGTTACGCTCAAGTGGATTAGCTAAAGGTGAGGTACTTGACCCTGCACTGTTAGCCAATGTTCAACAAGATCTAGAACGTCAGTATTTTTCCTATGGTAAATACAGCGTAAAAGTGGATTACAAAATTGTTCGCTTACCACGAAATCGTGTCGATATTCGATTCGACATTGCAGAGGGTGAAGCGGCTCTTATTAAGAAAATTAATCTTGTAGGTAACAACACCTTTGATGAAGAAGAGATTCTTAATCAGTTTGAGCTCTCAACGGGTGGCTGGTTCAGCTTCTTCAGCGATGATAACCAATATGCGAAAGAGAAATTAGCAGGCGACTTAGAAACATTAGAATCATTCTACGCAGACCGTGGTTATCTGCAGATGGAAATCGTATCGACACAGGTTGCCATCACTCCAGAGCGTGATGCGGTCTACATCACTATCAACATTGATGAAGGTGATAAATTCACAGTTAGTGAGTTGAAGTTTACCGGTGATATGGTGCTTGAAGAAGATACCCTTCGAGCCATCGTACCGATTAAAAGTGGTGATACCTACTCTGGAGCGATCGTGACTTATGCTGAGGAGACTATTACTCGTCTATTAGGTTTCCGCGGCTATGCCTTCCCGAATATTCAGACTCTACCTGCTGTCGATGAGGAAGCAAAAGAAGTAGCACTGACGATTTATATCGATCCTTCTAAGCGAACCTATATCAATCGAATTAACTTCGCAGGTAACTTGAAGACTGACGACAATGTATTGCGTCGTGAAATGCGCCTGATGGAAAGCGGCACGATGTCTACTGACTTGGTTGAGCGTTCGAAATTACGTCTAGAACGTCTACCGTACCTTGAAGAAGTTAACGTTGAGACGCCTAAGGTTGCTGGTAGCGATGACATGGTTGATATCAACTTCTCAGTAAAAGAACGTCCTTCAGGTTCTATCGGTGGTGGTTTAGCCTTCTCTGACCTTCAGGGTCTTATTTTAAACGCTAACGTATCCCAGGATAACTTTGCCGGTTCAGGTGACTCAATTGCACTAGCACTGAATACCTCAAAAGCATTCCAGAGTATTAGTTTCAACTACACCGATCCTTATTACACCAATGATGGTATCTCACGTTCTTGGGGCGCCTTCATTCGTAAGACCGATTTCGGTGAATTACGAATCGCAGGTCAGTCACTTGATAGCATCGGTGGTACTCTGTCTTACGGTATCCCTGTTAATGAAATCACCCGACTTAACTTTGGTATCGGTGTGCAAGACTCATCATTAAAGACTGGTACTCCTATATCTGAGCAGATTCGATTCTTCTTCGACTCTGTTGGTCAAGATATCGAAACTGACCCGGATTATGACTTTACCTTACTGACCTTGAATTTGGGTTGGGTTAGAAACTCGCTTAACCGTGGTTTATTCCCAGATGATGGTAC
>CAZLIR010000088.1:0-1925 GCA_964559635.1 uncultured Enterobacterales bacterium | reverse complement strand
CCGTCAACTGACCCACTTGATAATCCAGTGGCGATACCTTTACCATCGCAATTCGATACCATTACTCTGAATCGTCGTTCAGTCGGTGGTAACGCACGTGCATTGGGTGGTATTGAGCTAATTTTCCCAACACCATTTGCTGAAGATAACCGTTCAGTCAGAACAAGCATGTTCATAGACGTTGGTAATGTATGGGATACTAACTTCGATTTAAGCCGATATGAAGAACTCGATCCTTTCGAGTTTAACCAAATCCCTGATTTTTCTGATGCAGGTGCCTATCGCGCCTCGGCAGGAATTTCGATACAATGGATTTCCCCAATGGGACCACTAATTTTCTCGCTTTCAAAAACGATAAGACAAGAGGAACAGGATGAGACGGAAACGTTCTCATTCAATATAGGGCGAACATTCTAGATTTAATTGATTTAATATGATGGAGATCAACATGATTAAACGCTTGGTATTAGCTGTACTGGCACTCGCATTATTCACAGGTACAAGTTACGCCGCTGAGACGAAAATTGGTGTCGTTGATGTACGTGCTGTTGTTTCAAACACACCACAACGTGAAACTATCAAAGTAACTTTACAGACTGAATTTAAAGATCGCGGTGCTGCATTAAAGGCACTTGAAGATGAAGTTAATAAGATGGAAGAGCAACGTCGTAACGATGCGCCGACTATGTCAGCTCAGCAAATGACTGAACTTGTTCGTAGCATCGAAGCTAAAGTTGCTGATTTCAAATTGAAAGAGAAAGCACTTCAGGAAGACTTCAAGCGTCGTAATGAAGAAGAGCAACGTAAACTTCTTATCCTAACTAAGAAAGCTATCGACCAAGTAGCCGCTAACGAAGGTCTATCATTAGTACTTCAAGCTGAGTCAGTTGCTTTCATCGACCAGAAGCTAGACATCAGTAATAAGGTAATTGCGCTAATGTCGGAGCCAAACTTTAAATAAGTTTGTGGCTTAGCCTAACTGCCTATGGTTTGTCTCGGAGATCTGGCTGACGTCATCGGTGCTGAATGTATCGGTGACAGAGAGTGTGTCATAAACGCTATCGCCGATCTTCGAGAAGCTACTGAGGGACAAATTAGCTTCCTCAATTCTAATAAATACCTTCCTTATCTAGACCAATCTAACGCATCTGCTGTTATTACCACCGAATCCCTAGCGAAGGGACGCAATGGCAATTTCTTAGTAATGAAAGATCCCTACTTGGGATATGCCAAAGCAGCTCAACATCTAGCGGACATACCATTACCAGCAAACGGTATACATCCAACAGCTGTAATTGCTGATGATGCGACTATTGGTGAGAATGTATCAATTGGTGCACATACTGTTATTGAATCAGGCGTTAACATTGGTTCTGGTAGTTGTATTGGCGCGCAAGTATTCATTGGTCAGAATAGTAGTCTAGGTGAAGATTGCTTGTTATATCCACAAGTGAGTGTCTATCACGATGTAAACATCGGTAATAGGGCCATAATTCACAGCCATGCAGTGATTGGCTCTGATGGTTTTGGCTTTGCCAATGAAGCTGGCAAATGGGTCAAAATCCCGCAATTGGGCGGGGTGCAAATTGGTGATAATTTCGAAATGGGAGCCAATTCAGCGATTGATCGGGGCGCTTTAACGGATACTACTATCGGTGACGGTGTCATTTTAGATAACCTTATTCATATTGCTCATAACGTCAGCTTGGGAGATAATTTAGCCATGGCTGCGATGAGTGGCATAGCAGGTGGTACTAAGATTGGTAAAGGATCCACCTTAGCTGGTCGAGCAAGTGTGATTGGCCATTTAGATATATGTGACAATACGCATATATCAGTAAATACACTTGTCAGAAAATCAATTAATAAATCAGGGGTATATTCATCAGGTGATGTCGCAGTTCCAGGCAAGACCTGGAAGCGAA
>CAZLIR010000087.1:0-8690 GCA_964559635.1 uncultured Enterobacterales bacterium | reverse complement strand
TGATGACATAGGTTCAGTAACTGCAACTGTATCTGAAAATGCTCCCAGTGAAGCATTACAAGCGCACCTCAGCGAATCTGATACCAGCTCTACTGATGAGGTTGCTTTGACCGCTGAACAACAGGCAGTCCTTGATGCCAGTTGGCAGAAACTTGAGGCTTTTCTGATGGAGCAAATGCCACCGGAAATCGCTGGCACCTACTTGTCAGTCATCGAGCAACAAATTCATCAATCACGCAATATGATAAGTCGTGATATCTCTCTTTTAGACGAAGATTCGCTAGATTCTTTGTTAGATTTTTACCACATAGACCGAGGCTTTTAGCCGCAAAGATTTGAATATGGAAACCGCTTATAATCCGCATGCCATCGAGCAAGATTGGTACCAGAGATGGTTAGCATCAGAGGCCTTTAAACCCTCTGGCGAAGGGCAACCCTACTGCATCATGATCCCACCACCGAATGTCACCGGTAGTTTGCATATGGGGCATGCATTCCAGCATACCATTATGGATGCTCTCACCCGCTATCACAGAATGAAAGGCGACAACACGCTTTGGCAACCAGGAACCGATCACGCTGGTATTGCGACACAAATGGTGGTTGAACGTCTGCTGAATGCCGAGGGCATTAAACGTCAGGATCTGGGGCGTGAAAAATTCCTTGAGCGTGTTTGGGAATGGAAACATCACAGCGGTGGCACGATCAGTGAACAGATGAAGCGTCTGGGGGATTCACCCGACTGGTCACGCGAAGCATTCACCATGGATGATAACCTCTCGCACGCGGTTCGTGAGACCTTTATTCAATTATATGAAGAAGGCTTAATCTATCGTGGTAAGCGCTTGGTTAACTGGGACCCGGTTTTCCATACGGCTGTCTCGGATTTAGAGGTTATTAGCACTGAAGAGCAAGGCCACCTGTGGCACCTGCGTTACCCATTAACGAATCCAGACGGTGATCGTACTTATTTAGTAGTAGCCACCACACGTCCTGAAACCATGTTAGGTGATCAGGCGGTTGCAGTTCATCCCGATGATGAGCGCTATAAGCATCTGGTGGGTCAAACCATTGAATTGCCTCTGTGTAATCGACAGATCCCAATTATTGCTGATGATTATGTTGATATGGAATTCGGTACTGGTTGCGTGAAAATCACGCCAGCGCATGACTTTAACGACTATGACATGGGTAAACGCCATAAACTTGAGCTTCTGAATATTCTGACTGAAGATGCCAAGATTAATACCAATGCACCAGCGGATTTCCAAGGGCTTGATCGTTATGACGCACGCAAGAAGATTATCAGTGATTTTGAAGCACTAGGTTTACTGGATGAGATTAAACCCCATACCTTAATGGTGCCACGAGGCGACCGAAGTCAGGCTGTGGTGGAGCCATTCTTGACGGATCAGTGGTATGTCGATGCCAAGACACTCGCAAAACCAGCCATTGAAGCAGTCGAGTCTGGCGAGATTAAGTTCGTACCTGAGAATTGGGACAAAACCTATTACCAATGGATGTATAACATTCAAGATTGGTGTATCTCACGGCAACTATGGTGGGGACACAGAATTCCAGCCTGGTATGACGACGAAGGTAATGTATTTGTCGGTCAATCCGAAGAGGAAGTCCGAGCTAAACATGATCTCGGTGATAGAGTTCTAAAGCAGGATGATGATGTCCTCGATACCTGGTTTTCATCTGGCCTCTGGCCGATGGCGACACTCGGATGGCCCGAGCAGAACAAAGATTTAGAAACCTTCTTACCTACCAGTGTACTGGTGACTGGCTTTGATATCATTTTCTTCTGGGTCGCCCGCATGATCATGCTTGGTATGAAGTTTACTGGCAAGGTGCCCTTCAAAGAAATTTATATTACCGGTCTTATCCGTGACGAGCACGGACAGAAGATGTCAAAGTCAAAAGGTAATGTGCTCGACCCGATCGATATTATTGATGGTATTGAGCTTGACGCCTTAGTGCAGAAACGTACGACTGGTATGATGAATCCGCAGGACGCAGAGAAGATTGCTGCGCGTACTAAAGAGCAATTCCCGGAGGGTATTAACTCTTATGGTACCGATGCCTTGCGCTTTACCTTCTGTGCCCTCGCCTCGACAAGCCGTGATATTAACTTCGATTTACACCGTGTGGCTGGATACAGAAACTTCTGTAATAAGTTATGGAATGCAGCGCGCTTTGTTCTGATGAATGTTGAGAATAATGATCACGTAAACGCTGAGAAAACCTACGGTGTGGCTGATCGATGGATTAAGTCGCGTCTTCAGTCAACAATTCAGGATTTCGAGACACACTTAGCTACCTATCGTTTCGACTTATGCGCACAAACATTGTATGAGTTCGTCTGGAATGAATACTGTGACTGGTACTTAGAACTCGCTAAGCCTGTGCTCTACTCTGATAACTTTGATGTGGCTCAAAAGGCTGGCACTACGGATACGCTTATCAGCGTTCTTGATCAGATGTTGAGACTGCTTCATCCGTTCATGCCATTTATTACTGAAGAGATCTGGCAAACCGTTCGCCCACTTAGCTCATTAACAGCTGACGATGGCGACCTACTCGTTCAATTATTCCCAGAGTATAGCTCTGATGCAATTGATACAGAGGCCGAGCAAGTCATTGAATGGCTCAAGGCTGTTGTTGTGGGTATTCGAACTATTCGCTCAGAGAATAACATTGCTCCATCCAAGCCACTTGCGGTGCTGTTTGCCAAGGGCGATGGTTCACACCGGGAAATGGCACAATCGCAGCATGATTATCTTTGTAAGCTGGCGCGTCTTGAATCAATTGACTGGCTCTCTGATGATGCAGAAGCACCCGCTGCTGCCACTGCACTTGCTGGAGATATGGAAATCTTAATTCCAATGGCAGGACTGATCGATAAGACTGTTGAGCTCGAGCGTCTCGATAAGGAGATTGATAAACTTAGCAACGATATCAAGCGTCTATCAGGCAAACTCAACAATGAAAACTTCGTATCAAAAGCGCCGGAAGCCGTTGTGGCTAAAGAGCGTGCCAAACTTGAAGAAGCGGAATCAGCATTGAGTAAGCTACAAACCAACAGAGATCAAATCGAGGCGCTGTAATACATACGGAGTTCGTCAGACAAGCTTTCATATGGCTCTAATAATCAGGGAAGATAATGCGTCTTTACAGATATAAAGCCAGTTTTGCTAACGATGATACAGGTCCTCGTTTCTGGTATATGTTTGTCACATTCATGGTAATGTTTACACAATCATATTTCTTCGTTTGGCTATATGACTCACTTCTATATTGGATAGTGGGGATTGTAATCGCAACATTCTCATTTATTGCATTGAACATACAAAGATTTCGAGCATCGTTCTATGCTTATTGGGGAGCATTTTCTTTTTTCAGCCTATTGCTTGTATTAGCACCTCTTATGTATTTTAAAGGTGATGTCTATATTGATGAGATATACTTCACTTTGGTCATATTAGCTGTCACTAGTTCGGTCCAACTATTTGTTGGAATTATATTTTTTAAGAAGTTTACGACAACAATCTAATATATGTCGCTCGAGTACTAGCTATTCCGCAAATCATTAATCAGATATATAGCATGTGATTAAATTTTCAGCACACTTCTGAAATATACCCTACAATAAGTATATGAGATGCATTTTTATGCAGGGATATATTCATAAGAACGACTGCTCAGGGTAAGAGCAGATAAAGCAACCCAAATCAAAAGGAGTCACACCATGTTTGATAAGCCGTCACTCATAACACGCATTGCCATTGGTAAAGGTATTGGATTTTTGTTTGGGCTACTGGGATTTATTCTGATGCCATATTTTCTTCCTGACGTCGATTCAATGTTCCGCTGGGGCGTGCTTTTCTGGTATGCAACTGTCGGTGCTATGATTGGTGTTTTTGGGGTATTCACCTATCATCCAATACTTAAAATGCCCATGCCATGGTGGTTCCGTGCCCCTCTGATTGGCGCCTGGATGAATTTTGTATTAGTACTATTTGCCTATGATGACCTACGAGCCATCATGGTCTCAGTGTTCGGTGAGACAGGCATAATTACATCACCCTTCTGGTTTACAGCTGAGGGTGCAATTATTGGTCTGATCATTGGCTATCTGGCCACAAGATTCGGTGGTGAAGGTAAAGAGACTGTCGATAGATAGTCTGAGATTAGACAGAAGAAGATGGGGTAACGCGGAAGACCTCCTCTAGTGTGGTCTTTCCTTCTGCCACTTTAATCGCACCACTAATTCTCAGCATATTCATACCTGATTTAATGGCTGATTCTCGAAGATCACGAGCATTCGCTTCATCACGAATCAATGTTGTGATGTTGTTATCGACTTTAAGCATTTCATAAATACCCGCACGGCCTTTGTAACCTGTATTACGACAGCTATCACAACCGACAGCCTCATAAATTTGCCCGGGTTTTGCAATTGCCTGATCACCAACAACTGCTTGCCAGTCTTCATCACTGATATCAGTTGGACGCTTACACTCAGGGCAAAGCATGCGCACCAGTCGTTGCGCGATTACTCCAAGTAATGTGGCGTTGATGAGATAAGACGGCACACCAATTTCAAGCAGACGTGTAATAGCCAGAGGCGCGTCATTGGTATGTAATGTTGAGATGACCAAGTGACCGGTTAATGCCGCCTGAACCGCCATTTCAGCGGTCTCCGCATCACGAATCTCACCAACCATAATAATGTCAGGATCCTGACGTAATAACGCGCGGATACCACTGGCAAAGTCGAGATCAATTTCATGATTAATCTGCATCTGATTGAAACTCGGCTCAACCATCTCAATAGGATCTTCTAATGTACAAACATTGACTTCACTGGTCGCGAGTTTCTTTAGCGAGGTATACAGAGTCGTAGTTTTACCACTACCCGTCGGACCGGTAACCAATACAATGCCCGTAGGTTGGTTAATCAATGATAACCAGAGTTCTTCCTCATGAGCGTCCATGCCAAGTTCATCAAAATCTCGTAGCAACACCGAGGGATCAAAAATACGGCCAACAAATTTCTCACCAAATGCTGTAGGCAGGGTTGATAGGCGTAATTCAATCTCATCGCCATCAGTATTCTTAGTTTTAATACGACCATCGAGTGGACGACGTTTTTCAGCCAAGTCCATACGACCGAGAATTTTTAAGCGACTGACAACCGCTTTGGTAATATCAATGGGAAGGTCATGTACCGTGTGCAGGACACCATCAATGCGAAAGCGAATGAAGCCTTTATCACGACGTGGCTCAATATGTATATCACTAGCGCGCTGTTCGAAGGCGTAGGAGAGAACCCAGTCCACCACACGGATAATGTGCTTGTCATTGGCATCGTGCTCGCCCTGCTCTGTTAACTCGACCAGTTGTTCGAGGTTGCTAATATCTGCTTTGCTGGTGTGCTCAGTCCCGGCGGCACTCTTAACCGATTGCGAGAGGTTATAGAACTCTTTGGTGAATCGTTTGATTGAGCCAGGCTCTGAAATCACCAGCCGAATATCTTTTTTGTTGATGTGCTCTAAATCAGATAACCAGCTAAGGTCATTGGTATCAGATATAGCCACTGTGATGAAATCATCATCGACATCGACCGCTAATATGTTATGTCGAGTGGCGAACTGATAAGACATAACTGAGGCAATACTGTCTACGTCAATTTTTAATGGGTCGATACGCAGATAATCAATATCAAGTTTTGTTGCGAGCCACTTGGTAATGGCCTCGCTATTGAGCGATTTAGTGGGATCTTGGGCAGATTGCAATCCGAGCTCACCAATCTGTCGGATTGGATGTTCGCCAATGTGACGTTTGGATTTGAGTCGGATTTCAGCCTTTTGTTGATCGTCAAGATAGCCGTCCTGTGCCAGCATGAAAACGAGCTGTTCTTGCGTTAACTTGATGTCTGACTGATGATTCATATTAGACTATTCTGAGGATCTGCTTCGCCGAGTGGGTGGTGGTTTCTGCCAATATTTGTGGCGATTCATCACGCAAGTCACAAAGCGCCCTGAAGTTATCTAATAGATGAATCGGGGTGTTTCGATCGGATTGACTAGTGGCAGGTATCATGTCCGGTGCATCGGTCTCGAGTACTATGGCATCCAGAGGCAGAACTTTAACCATTTCCCGAATTTTTACTGATCGAGCGTAAGTCATTGTGCCACCAAAACCCAGTTTAAAACCCTGTTTAATATACTCTCTGGCAATTTCCAGACTGCCACTGAATGCATGAACTATTCCACCATGCTTAAAATTCATCATCTTCAAATGCTTTAGCACTTCATTGTGGGCTTTACGCACATGAAGAATCACGGGCAATTGATGCTTGATCGCCAGTTTTAATTGATTGCGGAAAAAGATTTCCTGCTTATCCCGCTTGGCATCTGATTCATAAAAATCTAAGCCAATTTCACCAACGGCATGAACTGGTGGCAAAGATAAAGCCTTATCAAGATCATCTAAGTGTGATTCGTGATGCTCATCAATGAACATCGGGTGAAGGCCAAGTGCTGCGTATAAGTTGCGATTTTGAGCCACGTGCATTCTAAGCAGGCGCCAGGATTCTTTCTTAACAGCGGGAACCATAATGTGTTTGATACCGACCTTATCAGCCTTGTGGATAATCATCTTACGATCCTTATCAAAGGCTGAAAAATCAAGATGACAGTGAGTATCAAACAGTTCCAGTGGCATTATTATCTCGAATAAATGGTCTCTCAGGTGTTAGTGTTCACGGGTGGCTCGGAAGTCTATGTCTGGCCAACGCTCCATCGTCAGGGTTAAGTTCACTTGACTTGGCGCGAGGTAAGTCAGATTACCACCACCGTCTAGCGCAAGATTCTCTGCTGCTTTCTTCTTGAAATCAGCCAGCATTTTTTCGTCTTTGCATTCGACCCAGCGTGCTGTTGCTATGCTTATCGTATCATATAGACAATCAACGCTGTACTCACTTTTTAATCGCTCAGCAACGACATCGAACTGAAGCACACCTACGGCACCAAGAATGACGTCGTTATTAGACAGCGGATTAAATACCTGTGTCGCTCCTTCTTCCGATAATTGCACCAATCCTTTTTGCAGTGCTTTATTTCGCAGCGGATCTTTTAATCGCACGCGACGGAACAATTCTGGGGCAAAATTAGGTATGCCTGCGAACTTGAGATCTTCACCCTCGGTGAAAGTATCGCCAATCTGAATAGTGCCATGATTATGAAGACCAATGATGTCTCCAGCCCAGGCCTGCTCGAGCTTTTCTCGATCGCCAGCAAAAAAGGTCAAGGCATTTGCGATAGTCACCTGTTTACCGATGCGAATATGTTTTAACTTTTTACCTTGAGTGTATTGCCCAGAACAAATACGTAGGAAAGCGATACGGTCGCGATGTGCAGGATCCATATTGGCCTGAATTTTAAACACAAAGCCGGTGAATTTATCCTCGTCTGGTTTAACCTCTCGACTGATGGCCTCACGTGCCAGTGGACGTGGCGCCCAATCAACCAGACCATCAAGCATATGATCAACGCCAAAGTTACCCAGTGCTGTGCCGAAGAACACCGGCGTCAGTTTGCCGGCTAAAAACAAGTCTTTATCGAAACTGTGTGACGCGCCACGAACCAGCTCCATTTCCTCCCGCAACTCCTCGGCATAGGAACCGATCGCTTGCTCAAGTTCAGGATTATCTAAACCATCGATTACTTGGCTATCCTGGATAGTATGGCCCTGCCCAGTCTGATACAAATAGACCTTATCTAGGTAGAGGTGATAAACCCCTTTAAATTCCTTGCCCATTCCAATTGGCCACGTGATAGGTGCACACTGGATATCGAGAATATCCTCTACTTCATCGAGCAGTTCAATGGGATCACGAATATCACGGTCCATCTTGTTCATGAAGGTTAGGATTGGCGTATCACGGAGTCGGCAAACTTCCATCAGCTTAATGGTTCGAGCCTCTACACCCTTGGCGCTATCAATCACCATCAAGGCTGAGTCAACCGCAGTCAGAGTGCGATAGGTATCTTCAGAGAAATCCTCGTGACCCGGTGTATCGAGTAGATTTACCAATGCTTCTTTATAAGGAAACTGCATGACCGAGGTGGTGACCGAGATACCACGCTGCTTTTCCATCTCCATCCAGTCAGAGGTGGCATGCTTACTCGCTTTACGGCCCTTGACTGTGCCAGCGACCTGTATCGCATTACCGTACAACAATAATTTTTCGGTGATTGTGGTTTTACCCGCGTCAGGGTGAGAAATGATCGCAAAAGTGCGACGTTTATCAATCTCTTCGACCAGTTGTGCTTCTTTAACACTCATAACAATGTGATGATCTGTATTGCCTAAATTTCAGGTTGCAGATTGTATCTGAAATCAGGGTGTGATGACACATTTCATGAGGATTGCGTCCTCCCTTCCGCCATCCGTCAGGGAGTAGTAATCTTTCCGCTGACCGATTACGCTAAAACCAGCCTGTGTGTAGACATGTCTCGCGACTTTGTTCGCCTTACCAACCTCGATATACAGCGAAGTGACTTGTAGTTCGCGCGCGCTATCTAGAAGCCGCGTCATAGCCGATTTTCGAAACACTTTACCTTGTGCATAATGAGCAATGGGAATATTGAGTAAATGCAGCTGGTCTACAATCGATT
>CAZLIR010000086.1:7626-8691 GCA_964559635.1 uncultured Enterobacterales bacterium | reverse complement strand
ACAACAGGAACACGGTCTCGGAATGGAAGAACTGTTGGTGGATCGCTAATTACACGAGCCATAAGTGAGATCTGACTTAACATCAGTGTTAGTGCAATAGTGATGAACCATTTAGACATCTGTTGAATTCCTTAACTATCGTTTTATTATCGCGAATGAGTGTCTCAGCCCGATTGAATATTGTCAATCTAAGCTCTGATTACAGAGAATAGAAGAGTCCCAATAAGGCTAGCAATGATGTCTGTTATACGTAATCAAGTGAAAACGGTGTAAGTAGACCACTTGCAAAGGGTTTATCTAACGCGGTAATTACATTAGACTGCACAGCCATCAAGGCAATCTATTGCAAACGCTCTATCTAAGGAACATTCATGCTGATTGTGGCAATTGCTGGCGGCTCAGGATCGGGAAAGACGTCAGTCGCTGATAAACTCGCACACGCACTAAACACAGCTGATCATCGCTGCGAAATTCTGTGTGAGGATAGTTATTACCGCACCTTAACGGATGAACAGCAGGCGAATATCAAAGAAGTAAACTTTGATCACCCCGACGCCATCGACCATCAACAACTACGATTGGACTTGCTTCATTTAAAGGAAGGAAATGATGTCGAGATTCCGGTTTATTGCTATAAAACTCACAGCAGATTAACTGAAACTAGACCGATGCAGGTATGCGATGTATTAGTTCTTGAAGGCTTACATATTCTTCATCGTCAGAGCTTGTTGCCACTCTATGACCAAACGGTATTTGTTGATACACCAACCGATGTGAGACTGGCGAGAAGACTGGCTCGTGATGTCACCGAGCGTCAGCGCACGGAAGAATCAGTTTTACATCAGTTCAATTCAACCGTTGAACCATGCCATCAAGAGTTCATTCAACCGAGTCGAATTAATGCCGGAGTGATGATTAACGGCACCTTGCCTTTTGAGCATTTCATGCCGGATTTAATTTCTTTGGTTGCTAAGCAACTCGATTAGCAGTGTAAAGACTCTTTAGTTCTGCGAACAATTACTCAAATACTTCGTTGAGATAATAAGCAATTCGAACACCTGCCTG
>CAZLIR010000086.1:4890-7526 GCA_964559635.1 uncultured Enterobacterales bacterium | reverse complement strand
CCAGAAAAACTCAACCTTAACGTCATTTCCGCCTCGATCAGTGCCGTTTCCTACGTGCAGTGGTTGATGTAAATCGGCAATTGTATGAACCAAAAACTTAAGTGCTAATGCCTTGTGCTCTTTTGAGGACTTCGGATCTTTGAGCTGCTTGGTATACATACGAATTGCGGTAATCGCATCACCCTCTTCTGGAGCCATGTGATCATGATACGTTTCACCGTCTGGAATCGTCATGTAATGCCATGGATTCGCTGTTTTCTGCCAAAACTCGCTTGGATTAGAGCGCTGCTCGTCAAAGTAGGTAGAGATTTCGGCTAAAGAATAGTTGCCTAAGATGTCACGAATCTCAGCGCGAGCCTTATCAGTTAAATACTTCTCAGCAATCTCACCGGTGACACGATGCCCAGTTTGTCCAAAACCAACTAAGTTGACTGACATCAAGACTAAACATAACAAGAGCAACTTTTTCATGAGGATTAATCCTTGTTTAATACTGGCACGACAAATTCTTCGAGAGTCTCACCATTGATATTGTAAAGGCCGCTTTTAACAGTTAACTGATCATCCTTAACTGAAATCGATAGCATGCCAAAATTGTATTCTATGAATGCACCACCAATACGATGAACATTAGGCTTGGCTGGATAGGCTTTTGAACTTAATGGCCCCGCTGTAAAATCGTACAGAGGCATGTCACCGAGTTCCATCATTGACGTCTCGCCACGATGAACATCGCCACTTACTATCACAGTTTGTCCATAACTCTCGTTACGAATAAGGTCTAACATACGCTGTCTTTCATGCGGGAAGTTAGCCCAAATCTCCCATGCGGTGTATTCAGATATAAACTGAATACTGGTAGCGATGATATTTAGATCGACTGGCTCAGCCATTAGAGATTCTAACCATTGCCATTGCGCATCACCAAGCAATGTTTTTGAGGTATCGATATGTGGCTTATAGGGACCAAGTTCGAATGCCCAACGCTCATCCTCACTGAGACTATGGGTGAGTAGATCATCGCGATACCAACGTAAGTCCAACATAATGAGACGGACCTTTTTACCCCCAACAGTTAACGTGCGGCTATGATAAATACCTTGGTCTTTGGGTATATCGTGTAGCTCTTGATAATCAAATGCTTTGATAAACGCCTTCTTTGCGATGTCTTTGGCTACGAAATGTTTACCGCCATCGTTCTCACCATAATCATGGTCATCCCAAATGCCCATAATGTCGGTTGATTCTTTGAGTGCCTGAATTCCTGGATTAGCAAATAAAGCCTCATAGTCAGCCGCGAATTTTTTCGGATCCTCACTATCGATGTAGGCATTATCACCTAAGAACAAAAACAGGTCGGGTTGCTTGTTCTGGATAGCAGTCCAGATGGGTAGATTATGTTTGTCTTGTTCGTAACAAGAGCTGAAAGCAATTCTAAGTTCATCGGCTTGGAATGATTGTTGTACAAACAAGAAAACACATAACGCGAACAGATGACGCATAGATATCATATTTGGATGGTTCCTAATAATCGATTCAATGATAAGAAAATGTCCGAAGACACCGAAGTTAAGCCCTGATATTAGCCTATTTTCGTGACAATCTCATTATTTCACAAAATTGCCTGAAATTTATCATACAAATGCTGATCCAAACCTAAAGGGTGTCGTAAATATATTTGCAAGCCCAAACATTACCCCATAATGTTTGGTGTTGTATTGACACTTTGTCAATTCTTGTTGATAGCCCCATTGACTGGTTAATTAATCACATCAGTCAACATTGCGATACTCGCCCATGTGTTTACATGGGCTTTTTTTTGTCTGCTCACCAGCCAAAGTGTGTTATCATCCGCCCCACAACTCAGGTGTCGCAAGACTTGAAATGGGAAAATGGTGAAAGTCCATTACTGTACCCGCAACTGTAAGCAGCGTAACAAGCCATAACCACTGGTGTACCGGGAAGGGGTTTTGTTTAAGAGCTGCAAGTCAGGAGACCTGCCGAGTTGTTTTTGTAACTGTTTGAGCGGGCCTACTCAAACAAATCCGTCGTAATCGGTTGCGTTGGATCGGCTCGCTTGTGGGCGACTAATGTGACTGACACACTATCAATTAAGCAACTGAATTTGACGTTATCGGGGACTCACATACTCCGAGACATCAGCGTGTCTGTTAGTGATGGACAGATGGTTGCATTGATTGGTCCAAACGGCTCAGGTAAGACGAGCTTATTAAATTGTATTGGTGGCTTACAAACTGACTTCACTGGCACGGTTGCTCTCGATAATCAGAATGTCAGCGAGATGAAGCAGACCAGATTAGCGCAACAACTTGCTTATCTGCATCAGCACATGCCAGCCAATCTAAATCTAACCGCACAACAGGTGGTAGAGCTCGGATTAATACCTCACTTGTCGCCTTGGGGTCGCCTTTCACAAAGTCAGCAAGTGGATATTCAACAAGCCATACATCGCGTTGGACTGAATTCACTTGCAGAACGGGCCTTCAGTAGTCTGTCGGGTGGCGAAAAACAGCGAGTACTAATCGCCAAAACGATCGTTCAGAGACCCATGTATTTACTGATGGATGAGCCCACAAATCACTTGGACATCAGACATCAGATGGACACATTATCAA
>CAZLIR010000086.1:0-4880 GCA_964559635.1 uncultured Enterobacterales bacterium | reverse complement strand
TGGATAAGTCACTTGGTCTGACCACGATTGCCTGTATTCACGACGTGAATTTGGCTCTGGCAGTCTGTGACCATATTGTCTGCTTGAACGATGGTGCGGTTGTATTTGATTGTCCATCAAGTGAGGTCAAGGCCGAAGACTTCGCGGCTGTTTACGATATCGAATGTCAGCTCGACAATGAGCCATACCATGGTCGCAAACGACTCAATATCAGGTGGCAGTCATAGTATGAACACCTCTGGTATAAAAGCAATTTTTAGCTCCGCTGCAGTGCTATGGCCGACAGCCATCCTGTCGGTGCTCATTGCCGTCTCCATTGGTCACATAGATATCACCCTCAAGCAAGTATTCGATGCCGTCCTTGGCTGTGGACTAGGGCTTGGTTCGTGTGATCCATCAACCGTTGTGAATCAGATAATCCTCGAGATTCGTCTACCAAGAATTCTCATTGCCTTCATCAGCGGCGCCGCGCTGGCGCTGTCTGGCGCAGTATTGCAGACGATTACCCGTAATCCACTGGCTGATCCATACTTGTTTGGTATCTCAGCGGGCGCGTCACTCGGTGCTGTATTGGTACTATCACTGACCATTGTCGGCTTGTCCCTATCCATGGGTGCCATGCTCGGCAGTCTGCTAGCAGTAGCACTAATCCTCGGTTTTGCCGGTCGATTCGCCGGGCAAATCGAATCACTGGTATTGGCCGGTGTTGCCGTCTCTTTCATGTTAAGTAGCTTTACCAGTATCGCGCTTTATCATTCTGATCCGAATGTTGTGTCATCAATGTTGTTCTGGATGATGGGTAGTTTTGATCATATCGGCTGGCATGATTTAACCCTACCGACTGTTGCCTTGCTGATTGCATTTGCTGTGTTTATCGCCGTTCATCGCTGGATGACTGCATTGTTGGCAGGTGATGAATTATCAACCTCATTGGGGATCAACGCCAAGGCACTGCGCATTACTTTGCTTGTCATTACAGCTTTGCTGACAGCGGTATTGGTTTCCAAGGTCGGAGGTATCGGCTTTGTCGGGCTGATGATCCCTCATATCTGCCGTATGCTGATTGGCCATCAACTGAATCATCTGTTACCGGGTTGTGTTGTTATCGGTGGCATATTTATGGTCTGGGCAGATGTGATCGCCCGCACTTTACTCACCGATCAGCAACTACCAATCGGCATCATTACCGCCGCAATTGGCAGTTTATTTTTTATTCTTCTGCTGAAACGACAGCAGTACCGCTCAAGGAGTATCTGATATGACAGATCAAGCCAAACACAAAAAGAAGTCGCAAAAGCTAAAAGAAAAAGTGGATGCCGGCATTGCAAAAGCAACCGAAGATCGAGGCGTTGTGATTGTGATAACAGGTAATGGCAAGGGTAAATCGACCTCAGGCTTTGGCACCGTGGCGCGCGCTGTCGGTCATAGTTATAAAGCGGCTGTGGCACAATTTATCAAGGGTCAGTGGGATTGTGGTGAGCGTGATCTCCTAGAGTCTCACGGCGTACCATTTTATGTCATGAATACCGGTTTTACCTGGGAGACTCAGAGTCGCCAAGTTGATACTGAAGCGGCTGAGAAGGTCTGGCACGAGATCAAGCCCTACCTGTCTGACCCTGACTATCACGTGGTGCTGTTGGATGAGTTAACCTACATGTTAAGTTTTGGTTATTTAGATGAAACTGAAGTTCTTGAGGCCATTGCACAACGGCCAGAGAATCAAACGGTTGTTGTCACTGGTCGTGGCGCACCCACTGCGCTCAGAGACATGGCTGACACAGTCAGCGATATTAAAGAAGTGAAGCATGCCTATAATCAGGGGATCATGGCTCGCAAAGGTGTTGATTGGTGATATTAAGATATGTCACGCTCGCAATTCTTATTGCGAGTGTCAATACCATACAGGCGGCACGATATATCACGCTGTCACCGCATTTGACTGAGATTTTGTATGATTTAAATGTTGGTGATGAGATTGTCGCCACCGTTGAGCATTCAGACTATCCCGAGCGTGCCAAGCAGTTACCCATCATTGGTAATTATCAGTCACTGAATATCGAGGCCATTGTGGCATTAAAGCCCGATATTATATTTGCCTGGCCAGATGGCAATCCAGAACTGCAGCTAGAGCGCCTATCGCAGCTTGGGATCCGGATTTTCCGCTCCGCTCCCGGCAATCTTGATGCACTGATATCGGAAATCAAGACCATCGGTGACATGGTAGATCAACCTGCGCGTGCGGCAATCATTACCGAACAAATGCAGAACCAAATTGATGATCTGAGAGCATCATATCAACAACAAAAAGCCGTTCGTATTTTTTATCAGATCTGGCACCAACCACTACGCGCTCTGGGTTCTGATCCATGGCTCAACGATTTAGTATCACGATGTGGTGCTGAAAATATCTTTGCTCACCTACCACAAGCATATCCACAGGTCAGTATTGAGGCAGTGGTCGAGAAGCAACCCGATGTCATCATCCTGCCGGAAACAAACCAACAAGCAGCAGAACAAGAACTCTGGCAAAACTGGCCGGTTCTTGATGCTGTTAAGAAAAATCAAATTATTACTATCAACGCCGACTGGCTACATCGCTACACCAGTCGCAGCATTCGAGGATTAGTCTCACTCTGTGAGTCACTGGATGCTGTAAGAATGACAACTCAGGAGATTCACCAATGAAGCACCACCTTAGCCCGTTAACGATTTTAGCTGGCGCAATTTTGTTCAGCACACAGAGTATCGCTGATGAGCGTATACAGGTGACTGCCAGTCGGATCAGTCTGCCGATCACCGCAAGTTTGAATGATGTCATCATTATCGACCGTGATGCCATCGAAGCCAGTGCCGCTACCAGTCTATTTGAGGTACTCCGTGGTCAAGCGGGTTTAGATCTGGTTCGTCGTGGAGGTTTAGGACAGCAATTTTCACTCTTCGTGCGCGGCGCAAACTCAAATCAATTATTGGTGTTGATCGATGGTGTTGAAGTTGGCTCCGCAACACTTGGCTCGAAAGCGCTCTCGGATTTGAGCCTTAGTCAGGTGGAGCGAATCGAATTGATTAAAGGCCCACGAGCAGCCTTATGGGGCAGCAAAGCCATGGGGGGTGTATTACAAATATTTACTCGCGAGATTGATGATTTTCAGTTTGCTTTTGGTACCGGCAGCAATGGTTATAACAGCTTTGATATTGGCGCGGGATTTCAAATTAATCGACTCGAAGTACAAATTCTGGCCGATGAGTATGATTTGGATGGCAACGACGCACGCTTTGATCAGGATCCGGATCTCGACGGTAGCACGCGAGATAATCTACTAATTCGCGCTAAATGGAGTCCAGCAGAAGGCCATACCTTCAATTATCTGAACCAGACAAATGAGGGATTAACAGAATACGACACCTCGTTCGGTGGTGATCAGCTCGTGTTTGATAACTCACTGGATATTCTTGAGTATCAAGGGCGATTCGAAGGATTTAACCATGCCCTTAAGTTAAGCAGGCAACGTGATGACAGCACCATCCAAGGTGAGGGAGCGACACCATTTCAATTCGTCACTGAATCCGACATGATCCGTTACCAGTTAGATTATCAGGTGAATACCGAATGGCAACTGGGTGCGAGTGTCGAAAAACTCGACGAGGACGTGAGTGAATCAGGCTCTGATTACACCGTTGATAAACGCACCACCAATGCCGCTCATCTCTACAGTCATTATCAATCCGGCGCTTGGCTCAACGAGGTCGCTTTGCGCTATACCGATATCGATGGACTAGCCTCGAACACCAGTGCTCATGTTGGCTTTGGTTATCGTCTGGCGCAAACTCAATTACTGAGTATTAACTTTGGTGAAGGTTTCAAGGCGCCAACATTTAACGACCTGTATTTCCCATTTGGTGGTAACCCTGATCTGGCCTATGAAACGTCTGAGTCTGTCGATGTCACATATCGTCAGTGGTTCGATGATGGCCAATACAGTGTCAGTGTCTATGACAATGAGGTAATTAACCTTATCCAGTTCGTGCCTGACGAAGATGGTTTCTTCAGTGCGGTTAATGTCGGTAAAGTAAATCTTACCGGTGTTGATGTTGCGGTGGACTGGCAAGCATGGGACTTAGCACATCAGTTGAGCGTCAGTTATGTTGATGCCGAAGATGCGAACACTGGTCAACCATTGCAATTACGTGCGTCTGAGCAGTTGTCTTATTTAGTCAATGGTCAATTGGCGGGCAATGAAGACCTCAGTTATCAGGTTCAGCTCATATATACCGGTGAGCGTCCAGATTTTGATTTTCAGTCCTTCTCAGCCGTTGATTTGGATACCAACACCGAGGTCCACCTGTCAGGTTCATACCGAGTGTCGGATAGTTGGACTATTCAATTGCGAGTTGACGACGTATTCAATACTCAGGCTATTAACACCTCTGGGTATCGCCCGGAAGGAAGAACTTACAATTTATTTTTCAAGTATGGTTCCTAATTAGATATGCTTGCGAAAAATCGTTTGCTTTAAGACTATGATTAAAAAATTTTTATTGATTTTACTGATCGTCGGGCTATCCGTGTTCGGCTATTTCTATCAAGACATATCAAAAACGCTGAATACGGCGACCGGCTATGCCGCTAAGAATTTGTGCTCCGGACATTTCAATAGCGGCTATCCCCTAGAGCAGTTGATGGCTGAAGCGCTGGTGCCAGTTAATCCCGCCCTTGGCTATGTGAGTTATGAAAAAGACGCAGCTGAGCAGGCGATTCACACCCATATCTTCGGTTTAAAATCGCGCACGGCAAAATATCGGCCAGGTATGGGCTGCACCTTGCTTGGTGTCGGACAAGAATCACTGAGCGGCTCTATCGTCAGATTACAGCAATCAGCCCC
>CAZLIR010000085.1:0-8819 GCA_964559635.1 uncultured Enterobacterales bacterium | reverse complement strand
ACCATACTATGCGCGGATTCCAATGGCCGTCGTGAGTCATTAATCAATTTATGCCGCAAATATAATCTGGCTATTCAGACCGTCGACTCTTGGACTGAAGCCTACAATACAGCACAAACAGAGCCTAGTACTGAGATGTTAATTCTGGTGGCACCGTTAAATGCTGGATTTGTGTTGCCAGCACTTAATCTGGCAGTGATCAGCGAAACCAATCTGTTTGGCCAACAGCAGACACGTCAACAAAGCAAAAACGAACGTCGTATTGATGCTGATGCCATTATCAAAAATCTCGCTGAATTAAAGCCAGGAGATGCGGTGGTCCATGTCGATCATGGTATTGGTCGTTATAACGGTCTCGAGACCTTAGTCACCGATGGTCTGGAAGCTGAGTATCTGATGTTGCTATATGCCGACGATGACAAACTATACGTGCCAGTACAACTGTTACATATGATCAGTCGCTACAGTGGTGCCAAGGACGACTCGACACCATTGCATCGTTTGGGCTCGACTCAGTGGTCGAAAGCAAAGCAAAAGGCCGCTGATAAAGCGCGAGATGTGGCCGCTGAGTTACTAGATATCTATGCCCGCCGAGCCGCCAAACCAGGACTGAGTTACTCTCTCACAGCAGATGATTACAGTCGCTTTGCCGCACAATTTGGCTTTGAAACAACCGCTGATCAGCAGTCAGCCATCGAGGCAGTTATTGCTGATTTACAGGCACCCAAGCCCATGGACAGACTGGTCTGTGGCGATGTCGGATTTGGTAAAACTGAAGTAGCCCTGAGAGCGGCGTTTGTGGTGACGCAAAATGTCAAGCAGGTGGCGGTATTAGTTCCGACTACCCTACTCGCTCAGCAGCACTATGAGAGCTTTACTGACCGTTTTGCTGATTGGCCAATCCGTATCGAAATGCTGTCGCGATTTAAAACTGCGAAAGAGCAAACAACTATCATGAAGGCAGTTGAAGCCGGTAAAGTTGATATTATTATCGGCACGCATAAGTTATTGAGCGATGCGCTTGTATTCGCCAATCTGGGCTTGGTTGTCATCGATGAAGAGCACCGATTTGGTGTCACTCAAAAAGAGAAAATTAAGCGCCTGCGGGCAGAAGTCGATGTTCTCACACTCACAGCAACTCCGATTCCGCGTACGCTGAATATGTCATTTGCCGGGATCCGCGACTTATCTATCATTGCATCACCACCGGCACGTCGTCTGGCCATTAAGACCTTTGTCAGAGAATACAATGATAGCTTGATCAGAGAGGCTGTCATTCGTGAGATACACCGGGGTGGTCAAGTGTATTTTCTGCATAATGATGTTGCTTCGATTGACAAAAAAGCGGCTGAGTTAGAAAAGCTAATCCCGGAAGCTCGCATAGGCATTGGTCATGGCCAGATGCGAGAGAAACAACTGGAGCAGGTGATGCAGGACTTTTATCATCAGCGGTTCAATGTCCTAGTATGTAGTACCATCATTGAGACCGGCATTGATGTCCCCACAGCGAATACGATCATCATCGAACGAGCTGACAAATTTGGTCTGGCGCAGTTGCATCAACTTCGGGGCCGGGTCGGTCGCTCTCACCATCAGGCATATGCGTTTTTACTGACACCGCCAAAACGCAGGCTGACGCGTGATGCTGAAAAGCGTCTGGACGCGATTGAGTCCTTTACTGATCTGGGTGCTGGTTTTGTACTCGCAACTCAGGATATGGAAATTCGCGGCGCCGGAGAATTACTTGGTGATGAGCAAAGCGGCCAAATTCAGAGTGTTGGCTTTACCATGTATATGGAGTTGCTTGAATCAGCGGTACAGGCACTGAAGGAAGGCAAAGAGCCGAGCTTACAGGCCTCGCTTGCGACCCAGACAGAAATCGATTTAAGTGCCTCCTCTTTGATCCCAGAGGATTACATTGCCGATGTCGGAATGCGCTTATCATTCTACAAACGGATTGCACATGCTAAAACAGTGGCAGAGCTCGATGCCATTCAAGTCGAGCTCATTGACCGCTTTGGTCTGCTACCTGAGCATGCCAAGACACTGTTCAGAATTGCAGAGCTTAAGCGCGTCACAACGCCCTATGGCATTACCAAGGTACAGGTAGATGATGAATCAGGAGCCATTGATTTTCGTGCTGATGCACCAATTGATCCCATGTCTCTGATCAGTCTCATGCAAGCCGGATTCTATGATTGCCGGATGTCCGGACCGAGCCGCTTATTGTTCAATCATGAGTGTGATGACATCGAGCAAAAATGTCAGGTCATAGAAACCATCTGTGGTAAACTCAAAATCAACGACTGAGATAACATAATCCTACATGGTTCACTTAACGCGATGCCCACACATTTTGTTGATGACACTTGTTGCACTGACCACCGCACAGGTCAGAGCGGAACGTTGGTATGAAATTGAGCTCATTTTATTTGAACAAGCGACTGTAGAGCGCCTTGCCTCAGAAAAGTGGGATGCACAGGGTACGTTACCAACCCTGAGTGACAGTCGAGATTTTCTCACTCAACCTGCCTACCAACGTGATATTCAAGCGTTGTGTTTTGCAGGTCAGGAATTTAGCGTTACCCAGCTACCATTCACAGAATTAGCCGACCAACCAGAGTTAACAACGGGACCGGTAGAGGTTGTCAATCCATTGCTGGATCCATTAGATGACAGCACTGAGGAGCCTGAGCTTCCACCAGAACAACCATTTCAATTACTGGATAAAGAGGCGCATCAGTTAACCGAGGTGTATCAGCAACTGCGCCGGCGACGTGGTTATCGTATGCTGTTTCATGAAGCCTGGCGTCAGCCCACAGGCCGTAAATCGGAATCACTGCCAATACGCATTTATGCCGGTAAAGACTATGGCCAACAATTTAACTACTCAGGTGATGCGATTATTGAGTTAGAAAACGCCTCACTGATCACCGACCAAAGCGAGAATCTTGAGGCTGATGAGTTGTCGTCACCGATTGAATCGGCCAACGACAGTGACAATGCGCCGTTTGATCAGGAACAGGTCATCACTGATCTGGCTGAATTAGATAGTTTCTATGAGTTGACCGAAACCGAGCGTGCTAGAAAAGAGCTCACCGAATGTTTCGAGATGGAGCAGGCTGAATTAGCCAAACAACGACCACAAGTGTGGCAAATTGATGGCAACATCCATATTTACACTGAACGTTTTCGACATGTAGAAACCGACCTGGTTATCCGCTTCCCAGACACCGAAGAGGTCGATTTAAGGGCGTTGGAAACGACTCTGGCAGCTGATGAGTTTGTGTCAAATCTCAATTTGGTTGATATGCCAGACATGGATATACTCAGCAGTACTGACAGCCGCACTAACAGTAATGGCTCAGATGCAACTCGCTCTGAGGCCAGGAATGCGGGTGCCGATAATCTCGGCAGTACCCTTGATTGGCAATACGATGCAGACTTCCTCACTGACGATAGTGCGGAATACAAAGTAACTCGTGACGTATTAAAATATTATCCACTGCAACAGAGCCGTCGCATCATTGATTCGAAAGTACACTACTTTGACCACCCACTCATGGGCATGATTATCCAGCTGCGCGCTTACGATCCGGAAGAAGCACAAAATCAACTCCAATGACAAATACGTCAATCACAGAAGAATTAGGAAATGGTATTACCGTTGTAGATACCGGTTTGATGGCTGATGATATGGTGGCATGTTACCTGATGCAGTCAGATGATGAGGTGGCCATTATCGAAACCGGTAATTATCAGACCTGTGAGCGCCTCTTGATGGTGCTGTCAGAGAAGCAGATAGCGCCAGAGCAGGTTAAGTATGTCATCGTCACTCATATCCATCTTGACCATGCAGGAGGTGCCAGCCATCTCATGCATGCCTTGCCCAACGCCACGTTGTTAGTGCATCCCTCTGGGGTGAAACATATGGCTAATCCGGCAAAACTGGTGGCCGCCTCGACTCAAGTCTACGGTGAGGCACGTTTCAGGGCTATGTATGGCGACATCACGGCCATTGCTGAGGACCGTATCATAGCGATACAGGATGATACGACCATGCAATTAGGCCGGCGCCTGTTGCGCTTCAGACATACGCCGGGGCACGCCTATCACCATATGTGCATTTTCGATGAAGAGCATTCGGCCTGGTTCACGGGCGACACCTTTGGTTTGTGTTATCGCGCCATGAAATGTGCCGCAGATATGCCGTTTATTATTCCAACTACCACCCCGACCCAGTTTGATCCAGAAGCCCTGAAAGCTTCGATTCGCTTACTACTTGAGAATCGCCCGTCATTTATGCTGCTGACCCATCATGGTCAGGTTCGTATTGATGATCATGATTACATTGAGCACTGGTTAATTAAACAAATCGAGGATTTTTGTGCCATAACAAAGGATTCCGTACCGACACTGGAAAACCATCATCAACTAGCTGAACTACTTATGGGCTACTATCTGGATTTGATCGCCGAAAAACAACTCAAGCTAGAGCCTGAGATAGCGCGTGATCTACTGGCGATGGATTTAGAACTAAATGCGCAAGGCCTCTGGTATTGGCACCAGAAGCACTTCGCTTGATTTAGATTTGATTAGCGCAGTTCCCTTCTGAGGATCTTACCGACCGTTGATTTCGGCAATTCAGACATGAATTCAATCTGTTTTGGCACCTTATAAGCCGCCAGTCGAGGACGGCAATACTCAATGACATCAGTTTCAGTCATCGCGTCATCGGTTTTAACGACAAACAATTTAATCGCCTCGCCGGTTTTATCATCCGGCACGCCAATGCAGGCACATTCAAGAATGTTATCCATACCTGAGACGATCGCTTCTATCTCATTCGGATAGACATTAAACCCAGATACTAAAACCATATCTTTCAGGCGATCGACAATGTGATAAAAGCCGTCTGCATCCTCCATGGCAACATCACCTGTGCGGAAAAAGCCATCTTCTGTCATCACATCTGCAGTCGCGGCTTCATTACGCCAATAGCCCTGCATGACTTGCGGTCCTCTGGCACATAATTCACCGCGGTCACCGGTCTCAACAGGACGCATTCGCTCATTTCGTAAAGAAATTTCCGTTGACGGTAATGGCAGGCCAATACCAGAGTTGAATTCACCATCCTTACCCAGATTAAGCGTTAACACAGGCGAGGTCTCAGATAAACCATATCCCTCATTGATAATGCAGCCAGTAACCTCTAGCCATTTGGCTGATACCGCCGCCTGAACCGGTGCACCGCCACCGACAGAAAAATGTAATCGGCTAAAATCAGCCGAGGCAAACTCTGAATGATGAAGGAGTCCGTTGTAGAGTGTATTAACGCCGGCAAAGACCGATGGCCGCGCTGATTTGAAGATTGCCACAAAGCTATCCATATCACGTGGGTTGGTGACCAACACATTGCGTGCTCCAAGCGCCAGGAAGCTGATGGCATTCACCATGAGTGCGAAAATGTGATACATCGGGATCGCGGTTATGATCACCTCTTCACCGGCTTTGAAGCGGTCACCGGCATAGGCCAAAAACTGCGTTACATTAGCAATGAGATTACCATGGGAGAGCACAGCGCCCTTGGAAAGACCCGTGGTGCCTCCGGTATATTGCAGAAAAGCCAACGCACTGCCATCCATTTCAACATCCTGAAAGGCTGCCTCAGTGCCCTTCTCCATCGCGGCAGCAAAGTGGATCGGATCGACGATGCGCTCATCAATTGGTGGGCTAGGTAGCTCCTTTTCGAGCAAATCACTTAAACCAAAGACAATAACCTTCTGAACCGGCGTCTGATCAATGATTTCTGCCAGCGTTGGTGTCGAGCCAGAAAAAATAACAATGGTATCAACATCTGCATCAACCAGCTGGTTCTTAAGCTCTGGCGCGGAATAAAGTGGGTTAACATTGACCTGTATTCCTCCGGCACGAAGGATGCCCCACATAGAAACCACAAAAGGAAGACAGTTCGGGCTCATTAGTGCAACCCTGTCACCGGGCGTGACACCCAAGTCTTGCAGAAAGGCAGCAAACTTGGCAGAAAGATAGTCAAGGCGATTAAAGGTCATGGTTTCGCCGAAACTTTCCAGTGCCACTGCATCTTGAAAATCAGTTACGGCATCATTGAACAGGTCAACGAGTGTACGGTTGGGGTCAAGTTCAACCTCACTTGGTACCCCCGCAGGATAGAACGGTGATTGCTCAGCCATAGTTGCTCCAGTTATATCGCCACCATAGGCGCGGACAACAAGACTACCCTAGTTTTATCAGCAAAAAAAGCAGTATTTAGCTACCGCGGTTGCATTCTGATGGCGCCATCGACTCGGACAGTTTCGCCGTTCATATACTCATTTTCTACCATAAACACAGACAAAGCAGCCACTTCAGAGGGCTTGCCAAGGCGTTTGGGATAGACCACGGACTGCCCCAGAGACTCGACAACCTCATCAGGGAATGAATCAAATAATGGGGTATGGATTAGTCCCGGTGCCAGGCAATTGACGCGAATACCGATACTGGCCAGATCACGCGCCATGGGTAACGTCATACCAACCACGCCACCTTTGGAAGCACCGTAGGCAGCTTGACCCATTTGCGCCTCATAAGCCGCGACAGAAGCTGTATTTATGATGACGCCACGAGTTCCGTCATCGGTAAGAGGGTCATTATTGGCCATTTGCTCAGCCGCAAGTCGTGCGACATTGAAGGTACCAATCAGGTTGATGTTGATTACCCGCTGGAACACCTCGAGTCGATGCACACCTTTCTTACCGTAGACTTTTTCAGCTGGGCCGATCCCGGCAAAGTTATTGCAGATATGAATTGCACCCCAACGGGCTATAACAGCTGCAATGGCACTTTGAACATTCTCTTCACTGGTGACATCGACCTTCTGAAACATCAAATCATCACCATGCGTCTCAAGCAGGGTGTCATCCATGGGTTCATTCATATCAAAGATGGCTACTTTCGCCCCTTTCGCCAGATAGGCTTTAACAGTCGCCTCGCCCAGCCCTGAACTACCGCCAGTAACAATGGCTACACTATTTTTTAATTCCATGACGCTCTCCTACTTGACTAAATCACGGCCAATAATCAACTTCATGATTTCATTGGCGCCGCCGTAAATGCTCAAAACTCTCGAATCGGCAAATGCGCGAGCAACTGGGTACTCCCACATATAACCATAACCACCATGTAGCTGCAGGCATCGATTGATGACAGCAAACTGGGTATCAGTAGCTAACAGCTTCGCTTTCGAGGCCATGATGGCATCTAACTTTCCTTCGATGTGCCAGGCGATGCATTGATCGATGAATATACGTTGCTGAGTGAGTTGGGCTGACATGTCGGCCAATTCAAACTGGGTATTCTGCAAGTCAGCGAGCCGATTACCAAAGGCCTTGCGGTCCTTGACGTAATCAATGGTTTGCTCGAGTACCGATTCAGCAGCCGCTAATGCCCCCACAGCAATACTTAACCGCTCCTGGGGTAATTCGTTCATTAAATAAATAAAGCCTTTGTTTTCTTCACCAATCAAATGGGATACAGGAACACGTACCTCATCAAAAAATAGCTCAGAGGTATCTTGTGCTTTCATACCAACTTTCTTGAGGTTACGTCCTTTGCTGTAGCCTTCCGTGCCTGACTCTACCAGTAATAAACTAATGCCCTTTGCACCAGCACTCGGATCGGTCTTACAGGCAACGACAACCATATCGGACTGAATACCGCACGTAATGAACGTTTTTGCGCCATTAATGACATATTCATCACCATCACGAACAGCGGTCGTCTGAATACCCTGTAAATCAGAGCCAGCCCCCGGCTCAGTCATGGCTATTGCCAGAATTTTTTCACCAGTAACACAGGCCGGCAGGAACAGCTGTTTAATCTCTTCTGAGGCATGATTGATCAGATAAGGAACCGAAATATCCGAGTGTAGGAAAAATCCAACCCCTGATAAGCCCAACTTCGCAGCTTCCTCGACGACAACCACGTTGTAACGGAAATCGACTCCCACACCGCCGTAACTTTCTGGTACCGTCGGCGCGATCAGTCCATACTCACCCGCCAGGTTCCAGAGATTGCGGTCAATCTGGCCATCATGTTCCCATTGTTCATGAAAAGGCACGGCATGAGTTTCAAAAAACTTTCGCACGGAATCACGGAATTGTTCGTGCTCTGAATCAAAAATAGTTCGAGGTAGCATCTCTCATCACCTGTCGGAATGTATGTGGGCGTGAACTGTAGACGAGTTAAACCCGATATGCAATCATACTCGTATATCCTATGTAATAAATGTCCATCCATTAAGTACTAACAAACCGAATAATGCCGAAAGTTACCTATATCTCCCCCAATGAGGTGCAAACAGTCGTTGATGTGCCGGTTGGGATGACACTCATGCACGGTGCACTATTAAATAACGTCCCAGGATTACTCGCGGAATGTGGTGGTGCAATGCTCTGCGCAACCTGTCATATTTATCTCGATTTAGATACCGCCAACAGCATTGCCATGCCGAGTGATTTGGAGCGGGAAAAGTTAGCCAAAGTCAATCAACGCAAATCAACCAGCCGATTGTCCTGTCAAATCAAAATGACCGAGGATCTGGACGGCATCACTGTGCAACTACCCGAATCTCAAGTCTGGGCTTAATAACGACAACCATAACGAGCTGTAACTGGGCTTTCGTAGCCATCATTGATCCTTATCAATAGCTTCTCTCAGATTAGGCGTATCTTTGAGCCCAAGCACAAGTTACATCCATTAAATTTGAGGTAAAACACATGAAAAAACAGATAGCATTACTT
>CAZLIR010000084.1:0-8849 GCA_964559635.1 uncultured Enterobacterales bacterium | reverse complement strand
GCCATACAGACATAGGGCATAAGCGCCCTCGGCATAGGCTTTCTGAGTTAACAGCATGCGTCTTACGTCGGAATGCTCAATAATATTCACCGGCGGTGACGATGGATCTTTGTTTGACAATAGTCGTCCCTGAGGCCGCTCTTTGGCGTAATCTAGGGAGTATTGGTATCCGGTTAAGGCTGTTAGCGCAGCACCAGTACCAACCATAATCCGTGCTTCATTCATCATATGAAACATGTACATCAATCCCTTGTTTTCCTCACCCACGAGGTAGCCAACTGCGCCGTCTTTCTCACCAAAGCTCAATGCAGTGGAAGTATGACCTCGTCCTCCCATCTTATGAAACAGTCCCGCTGTTGCGACATCATTTCGCTCTCCGATTGAGCCATCCTCATTGAGTAAATACTTGGGAACGATGAATAATGAGATGCCTTTAGTACCCTTTGGAGCACCTTTGACTCGACTTAGCACCAAATGAACAATATTCTCACTAATCTCGTGATCCCCTCCGGAAATCCAGATTTTGTTACCAGTGATCCGGTAGCTGCCATCGTCCTGCTTAACCGCCGTTGTGGTCAGATCAGCCAGACTCGAACCTGCTCCCGGCTCAGTCATTGCCATCGTGCCCATGAATCGACCATCGCGCATGGGTCTGACCCAGGTATCGATTTGCTCTGAAGAGCCATGCGCCTCTATAAGATTACAATTCGCATCGGTCAGTAACACATAGCCCATCGAGGCACTCGCCACCGCTGAAAGATAAGCATAGGCGGCACTCGCGACTACCTTGGGTAATTGCATGCCGCCCATGTCAAAGTCAGAGGTTGGCGAAGTAAAGCCCGCTTCGACAACGGCTCGAACCGCATCAGGTAGCTCGGGGATTAAATGAACACGTTCACCATCATAGGTTGGCTGATGCAAATCGACTTTGCGTCGTATCGGTAGAAAGTGTTTCTCAGCAAGCGATTTTGCAGTCGCGATCGTGGCATTGAAAGTGGTTAGATCATGATCTCGATAACGCGGTCTCTGGAGCATTTTCTCAACTTCGAAAAGCTCATAAAGCATAAATTCCAAATCACGTTGGCTAACAATGGGAGCAGTCATTTATCACCAAATTGAGTTATTAAGGTTACTAGGTATTCGATACGAATAAATATCGAAATGACTATAACATAGCTGTATCTCAAATGTGCCTCTGCACGGGTGCAATTGAAGCAATGAATAGCAATCAGTCGCTTTATCAAGGACAATAGAGATTAGATATCAACCATACAAGCTAGGTTTGAAATGACTCAAATTGCAGAACAATTCCTCGATAAATGGCATGAGGGTGTCGATGAGCGCAGCTTTGCTAAGATTAATGCGTTACTTGCTGAGGGTATTCAACTCATATCACCCGTGGCATTTCGGCCAATTACCGATCGTCAATATATTCTCAAAGTACTCGAGAACGTGGTGACCAACATCGAGGGATTTCACTACACACGCTCAGTTGTATTAAGTGATGGTGGTGTGCTGCTCATCTTTCAGGGCGAGGTGGATGGTTTAATGATTGAGGGCATGGATTTATTCGATCTGGATTCTGAAGGCCGGGCGACCTCTCTTAAGGTTATGTTGAGACCCTATAAAGCCTACTCAGCCTTTGCACTTAAAATGGCTGAAACACTCGGCATCAAGAGCTTTAAAATGAAACTATTAAAGTTTCTTATTCGCTAGTTGTGTATAAGATTATTCATCGAACAGCGATAACTGCGCATCATCAGTTTTAATTGGCAGGACTCCGGCACCTACGCCAAGCAAGCGGATTGGTAACGCTTTGCGCAACCGGGCCTGTGCGATCAACTCCTCATAGATTGCTGCATCAATCTGGGTTGCGCGACACTCCATGGTGGTAGTGGTGAAGTCATTGAATTTTATCTTCACAAATAATTTATGAATGGTGTAACTGTCTTGGATCTTAGCGAATCGCTCGGAGAACTTGGCAACCAACTTAACCAATGCTGTCATGCAGGCTGCCTCATCACGTAAATCATCACTATAGGTATTTTCGACAGATATTGATTTGCGTATCCGTGAGGTTTTGACCTCGCGATGATCAATGCCATAACTGAGATCAGCGAGTCGCTTACCAAAACGACCAAAGTTTTTAATCAGGGTATGGATATCGGTTTTCTGCAGATCAGCACAGTACTCAATACCAAGTCGTGTCATTTTCTTCATGGTACTTTTGCCTACCCCGGGAATTTTTTTCACCGGTAATTGCAGTACAAAATCATCGACCTGATCGGGTGTGATCACAAACTGGCCATTGGGTTTATTCCAATCACTGGCCACTTTGGCGAGAAACTTGTTTGGTGCGATACCGGCCGATGCCGTGATACCGACTTCAGCTTCGATAGCCTTGCGAATATCTTCAGCAATCAGTGTGGCACTGCCATGCAACAGGTCGACATCCGAGACATCCAGATAGGCCTCGTCTAGCGACAGTGGCTGGATGATCTTGGTGTATCGGCGATAGATGTCATTCACTTGACGCGATGCCTCTTTATAGACATCGAAGCGATGTGGTAACAAAATCACGTCAGGACAGAGTTTGAGTGCCTGTGCTGTGGGCATGGCTGAGTGCAATCCGAATGCTCTGGCCTCGTAGTTGCAGGTTGATAACACACCACGACGACTAGTGCTGCCACCAACAGCGATCGGCTTGCCGATCAGTGATGGGTTATCGCGCATTTCTACTGCGGCATAGAAACAGTCGCAATCAACGTGGATTATTTTTCGTGTCACAGTATGTTTGTCGATGGTGTGCTTGATGAACCACGTTATACCATATTTTCGTCGTTTATTATCCGGCATAAAAAAACCGGAGCCAAAGCTCCGGTTTCTCGTGTCAAACACTTGCTAAGCCGAACTTAGAAGTCGTACTTGAATCCAACCTGGATTTGCCATACAGAGCGGCTTAGAACTTCTAGGTTCTTGATGCTGCTGTCGCTGTTAAGGCGTAAGTACTCGTACTGACCGTTAGTGATTCGAGCAGATACAACATCACGCTCGTACTCATAACGTGTACGCTCGATACGACCCCAGTCATCGTTCAGTAAGTTGCCGAAGTTCTCAATATCTAAGAACACGCGGAACTTATGTCCATCACCAAATGCAGGTAGCTCTTGCTGGATTCTAACGTCGAAGATAGAAGTCCAGTTAGCGTAGTCACCGTTGCGAGGTGCAATGCTACCAGCGTACTGAGCTAGCTCAGAGTTGTTGATGTAATCGAAGAATGCCTGTTGGTCCGCTAAGTCACCGCCGAATGACAGAGGTGAGAACAATGGATCATTAGGACCTGAAGGTACATACAGTAGGTGACCCGCATCATCGTTACGGCTTTCACGATCACAGCGACCACCGCCTACGTCAAATACACAGTTGTTGTTTTCGCTGAATGTGTAGCTGTATGGCTGACCAGTACGAACACTACCGAATAACGATACTTTAGTTTGGTAACCAGGGATCAACTCTTTGCGCCAGTTTATACGCAGCTTGAAGTTGTCATCAACCTGGTAACGCGATGTTCCGGCACTCGGAATTTGACGATCATACGCAGCGAAGTCTGAGTAGTTAGACGTTGCTGTTGATGATGTACCATAACCAATGTCTTCTACGTCAGCTTTTGTGTAGCTAATGAAGAGGTCGTAGTTACCGTGATCAGTATTCCACTCTTTCGATGCTGATAGTGCCACCAGAAGACTGTCACCGACATTATCGCTGGTTGAACCAACCACGATTGCCTCTGGTACTCGTTCTCCGCCAGGGCGGCAGTTGTAGACATTACGACCATCAGGGGCTGTGTCAGCAGCTCGACAACGAGCATCATACCAGTAGGTTGCATTTTCCAGTTTGTTGTATAACACATCTGCTGATATTAACCAGCCGTCGCCCAAGAAACCTAAGCTAGTTTCATGTGCGATACCCAAGCTAGCTTTGGTTGTCGCAGGAATCTCGAAATTAGGACTCAATGCGTTAACAGAGCCGTCAGGGGCTTCGTTAGCCAATGATGCAAGCACGTCCGCAGGGATATACTGACCAGTGGCCGGATCTGGTGTTGTTGGTACATTTACCACACCAAATGCATTCGAGCTGTCAGAAATCACACCATCATTTGAGTAACTGTTTGAAATCCAAACACCTGGAGAACCGCCAGAGAATTTACCGATACCACCACGTACTGTGGTCACATCAGATACTAGCCACTTGAATGACATTCTTGGCAGTATTACGTCCAAGCCATCGATATCGCCGGTGTTTGAGAAACCGTAACGGTCGATAAAGTTCTGGTTTTCACGAATAGAACCTTCTGATTCATACCAGTCGTAACGTACGCCAAAGTCGACAATTAAATCACCGTTAACATCCCAACTGTCCTGAACATATAAAGAGTTATAGTTATAACCCCAGATAGCGCGCAGGTCATTCTCATCATTGGTGATCGCGTTGTTATACAACAGGCCAGAGGCTGTTGCATTCTGCAAGTCAGCAACACTGTCGAATACGTAAGAACCCTCAGAGTTTTGAGCAAAGAGGTTATTTACGTCCACTTCCTCACGCTCATAACCGAACTTGATGATGTGGTCGCCAGTAACGTACTCACCAACAAACTTATATTGGAAGAAGTCTTGACTTAACTGGTTTCCATGACGGAAACGGTCGGGACCAAATACCAAGTATTGTTCATCACCATCAACCTCACGCAGGAATACTGCCATAGATGGGAATTCAGCGCCGTTTAAAGAATCCTGACCCGTTGCTTGTTCAGTACTGGCAATCTTGAATTCGGTCGAAAAGTTAGGTGACCAATCAGAGAAGACGTGAGCAATCATGCTCTCAACATTCTCAGAGCGATCATACCAGGCAGAAGATGCACCTAGTCGGACATCAGAAGCAAGGAAGTTATTACCGTTCTGCTCGCGGATTGTATTACCCTCGGTACTGATGTAGGTAAATTTCGCACGATGGTTTTCATTGATGTTCCAATCAATGTTCGCCAGAATCTTTTCGTCTTCCGCTGGTGGTTTATCGAACCCACCAATATCAAAACCCCAAACGCTATTCACAATTGAACGAACTTGGTCAACATCAGCTTGAGTAATGAATTCTTCTGGATTTAATGCGCCAGAACCAGCTGGACCACGATTTAAGGGAGCGATCTCTTCGTACTTATCGTAGGCAACGAAGAAGAATAATTTATCTTCGATGATCGGACCGCCTAAAGTTGCAACAATGGTTTCTTCTTCGAACGTGAAGTCGAACTCATCGGCATCTGAACTGTCACCAATCATGCCATCGTCAGTAAAGTAGTAACCAACCGAACCTGTTAGCTCGTTAGTACCTGACTTAGTGACTGCGTTGATAGTACCACCTGTGAAACCGTTATACTCAACATCGAAAGGCGCTGTCTGGATAGACAGAGACTCAATCGCGTCGTAGGAAATAGGTGAACGCTGAGTTGGGTAACCGTTTGCATTCAAACCGAAGCGGTCGTTTAAGGCAACACCATCAATTGTTAGCGAGTTGAAACGGTTGTTAGCACCCGCAATGGTTAATTCCTTTGCACCACCGCTCTGTACATTAACAGAGGCAAATGGGTCAAGTAGCGCTGCGTCAGTGATGTCACGATCAATCGAAGTGACTTCTTGCAGAGCTTGTAGACCAAGACTTGTGCTCAGACCTTCGTTAGAGAAGCTGTTTAAACCTTGACGTTTGCCCGTCACTGTTAAAACGTTCTCGTCTGAGATTGCTTCAACTGTAACAGGTAATGAGAAAACCTGATCAAGAGATAAATATACATCTTCGATTTTTACAGACTGAAAACCATCGCCAGAGATCTCGATAGTGTATGGACCACCAACACGTAAGCTTCTAGCTGAGAACGTACCACTTTCATTAGTAGAAGTGGTCGATACTGTGCCAGATGGTGTGTGGGTGATAGTAACTGTAGCGGAAGCAAAGGTATTACCAGCCTCTGTCGCTACATTACCTCTGATGGATGAGGTAGTAGTGTTCGCTAGCGTTGCTGTTGACAGACCGGCTGTCAAAGCCACCGCTAATGCGATTTTACTTAGTTTAGTCTTCATTATCTTCCCCGATTTGAAGTTTTGGTTGCAAATAAAATTGTGCACATTTTTAAGGTTGCGTAATTCTAATACCGGTTTATTTCAAGAATATTTCAATTGAATAGTGTTTCTATCCCCAATAAGGGACATCTGACACAAGGTATTAGTATTACTTCTGAGTCGTTTACTAATTCTAAGGTTAGTTACACTCAGGGGGTCTAACGATCCGCACAAAATTATACCATAATATACACCTACGCAAAGTAGATGTTGTGAATGTTCTTAGCTAAAAAGCATCATGAAAATGTTTCTCTAATAACAACATAATGTTGCAATGAAATGTTCATAAATTGTCTTAAGTTTTTTCTTTGTGACACGCCATCAAATAGCCATCATTTCACACAATAGGCGTACTTTTGCTAGTCCTTGTTGAATAAGCGACATGCGCTGCGCGATAACCATGAAAATGTATTTTTAATCCTCTAACAGTAGACAAATGGTTAAAGAGTCTATAAAAAGTTACTACCTGTCTTACAAGTGATAAGCCTAAGCAATGAACGAAGAAGAAATGAAAGCCCTTGGCTATCAGATTATTGATTACATTGTTGAGCATCGATTACACATCAAAGACAGAGCTGTTTATGATATGAATTCTGTCGATACTTTGGCCTCAATACTTAAACAGGCGCCACCTGCAAAAGGCAAACCGGCAGAAGAGGTTTTTGCCAAGCTACATGAACTTGTGGGTTCCAACATGGTTCATACTGACCATCCACGCTTTTTCTCTTTCATTCCCGGGCCGAGCAGTTACACAAGTATTTTAGCGGACACACTTTCTGTGGGCATGAATGTCTTCGCTGGCCATTGGATGGCGAGTCCCGCCGCCGGCATGATTGAAAAACAAACCATACAGTGGCTAACACAGTTTTTTGGCTATGATGATAAAGCCGGTGGGCTTTTCCTGAGTGGCGGCTCGATGGCCAATATGTCTGCCATTGTTGCTGCCCGCGATAAAGCCTTTGCCGAGCGTTCCTGTAGCAAGGGGATGATCTATTATTCTGAGCAGACCCATTCTTCAATTGCTAAAGCGGCTCGTATTCTTGGTTTTAAAGCTGACAATTTGCGCCCTATCGCCACGACCTCTGACTTTAAATTATCTATTGCAGCATTATCACAGCAGATGGATATTGATCTGGCCAATGGTGATGATCCTTTTTGTATTATTGGTAATGCCGGGACAACAAATACCGGCGCCATCGACGATCTCAAAGCGCTCAGTGAGATTGCCCAGGCGCATCATTGTTGGCTGCATATAGATGGTGCCTATGGTGGTGCAACCATTATGTCGGAGAAATATAAGCACCTTATTGATTCGATTAATCTGGCCGACTCCATTTCCATTGATCCACATAAGTGGTGGTTTCAGCCCTACGAAACAGCCTGTTTATTAGTAAAAGACAGTCTCGATCTGAAACGTAGTTTTGCTGTGGAAGCGGAATATTTAGATGACACGGTCAGAGATGATAGTGAGATAAATTACTATGATTACGGCCCCCAATTAACGCGCTCCTTCAGAGCCCTCAAACTCTACAGCTACATTTTGTGTCAAGGGACTGAGCAAATGGGCGAGGATATCACCCGCGGTATCGAGCATGCGGAATACATCGAACAACGTATGGCGAATAGTGACTACTGGGAAATTGTCTCTCAAGCTTCGATTGGTATCATCTCATTCCGTGCTCGACCGGATGGTTTCACTGGTGATTTAGATGAACTCAATGCCGCACTGTCTCAATTCACTTATCACGATGGCTATACAATGATCACAACCACCAAATTAAATGGCCATGTCGCACTGCGGATGTGCCCCATCAACCCCAAAACAACCCATGAAGATATCGATATCACCCTCGATAAAATGGAAGCCTTTATCGCAAACTATCTGACAAACTAGTAATGCTTGGCAAAATTTTCTAGCCGCAAATAGGCAATTCAGGTTTAAAACAACCCTTAATACAGTCGAATAAGTTAACGATTTTCTTTCGAATTAATGTGACATGAAAAATCTACCATCGTTTGTTTTCGTAATTGAAATATTACAAGTACGTACCAATATATGCGTCAGTAGAGATTTTAATGTAGTGATTTATGGCAAACTTTGAGATAGAGAGCGTTCTGGATGTTCATCACTGGAACGATACATTATTTAGTTTTAAAACAACGCGATCACCAAGCTTCCGATTCCGTAACGGTGAGTTTGTAATGATCGGTTTACCCGGCGAAGACCGCCCAGTCATGCGCGCCTACAGCATAGCCTCAGCGAACTATGAGGAGCACCTTGAGTTTCTGAGTATTAAAGTGCCCGATGGTAAATTGACATCTAGACTGCAACACATCAAACCGGGCGATGAAATTTTTATTACTCGCAAACCAACCGGAACTCTGGTTGCCGATGATCTGACTCCGGGTAAACGGCTCTATCTGATAGCCAGCGGGACTGGTTTGGCGCCATTCATGAGCATTATTTTTGATCCTGACATCTATGAGAAGTTTGAACAGGTGGTATTGTTTCATGGTGTGAGATATGTCTCTGAACTGGCTTATAATGATCTGATTGAGAATCAACTGCCAAAGAACGAATACCTCGGCCAAGAAATCTCTGAAAAGTTGATCTACTACCCTTGCGTTACGCGAGAGCCCTACAAAAATAAAGGTCGTATCACCGACCTGTTGAAGTATGGC
>CAZLIR010000083.1:0-8939 GCA_964559635.1 uncultured Enterobacterales bacterium | reverse complement strand
GGTCGGAATATACTTTTATACCCCTTTGTATACCCAAATGATCCACTTTATTTCACATTTCTCCACAATGTGACACTATATTTAGCCTAGACCACTTTTGTCAAGAAAAAAGCCCTAAAATTAAGGATATTTTTCTTAATGAAAACAATAAGTTAGCTGATTTTATTGATGAGGCACGTCAACGAAATTATTTGTTCTATTTAAAACAATTTATTACAATCAAAACTTAAAGTAATACTTTAAGTTTATAGCCTACATGGGAGCACACGAGTCTAATAAAGCTAAATAATGGCATTATCAATGACTCATTGGGTTAGAATCATGGCGATAAAACATCATATTTTGGGTGCTGGGGCGATTGGTCATCTGATTGCAGGATTGCTTCATAATGCCGGACAGTCGGTACATTTTATCGATTCAGCAAGCACTCAGAATAAGCAACATTCAGCATTTTGTTATGCCAATAAATCCCAGCAAATAACGGTAAAAAGACATTTCTCAGCCCCTAATTCTTTCACTGATGATGATGTGATTTGGGTCTGTGTTAAATCCTACCAATTATCATCTGCCCTAGAGCTTATAAACCAATGCCCGGATAATCTTCAAGTTGTGTTATTGCAGAATGGTATGGGTAATCTGGAAATCGCTAATGACGCGTTAGAGTCTCGTATGTCAGCGACTAATATTTTTGTTGCTGCGAACACCCACGGCGCCTATCTGGCAAATGATGCCCAATCCCCAACTCTGCATCATACGGGTTTTGGGGAGTTAATCATTGGCGGCAATTATCTAGCTAATGGCGCTATCAGTCGTCCAGCGCTGATTGATTCGCTTCCGAGCACAATGAATGTCTCCTGGCAGGGTGAGATTGAACCTGAGTTATGGTTAAAGCTTGGCGTTAATGCGGTGATTAATCCATTGACTGCCTATTACCAATGTAAAAATGGTGAGCTTCTGAGCAATAATCAGTTGCAAGCACAAGTAGACAGCCTGATCTCCGAGCTGGAGCTGCTCTACAAAGCGATTCAATTACCGGCACTGGCAGACGAAATTGGCAGTCGTTGCTATCATGTAATTAAGACCACAGCCGATAACTATTCATCCATGATGCGCGATGTTCAGGCCGGACGCGAGACAGAAATAGACTCAATTACAGGATATTTACTCAATCAGGCGAAAAAGTGTCAATTGACCCTAACGTCGCATCAAAAGCAGTACGATCGATTGCTAAATATATGAACAGTTTCACAACTGTGACCGGCAAATCATTAGAAAATAGCCTTATTAGGCCAGATTCTGGAGAGAAATATGCTTACTGGTGGAATAAAACTCATTTTAGCGGTGCTTCAGGTGCTACTTGCTGCGGCGAGCATGTATCTATTGTATTCCACACAAACCACTGATACCTCGGACTTCACCATGCTCTACCTCATGTTATCAGCTCTCGTTGTCACGACAGTTGTGGGTGTCTATCTCAACAGCCAGGTACGCGGTCCGGCACACAAACTCACGCAAATATTACATGAGAGTGGTGATGAGTTAGATGATCTGAGAAAGACCATCATTCGCTTAAAGACCTACTCTGATGATCAAAGTAAACCGCTTGTTATGGCGCTGACCGGATTACTCGAGCGACTCAACCGCAAACTAAAGTCCTCAGATGATGACAATAGCGGGGTCAGTAAGGAGTTAGAGTCGACCCAGCAAGAACTGGCAGACATGATGAACAAGTATCAATTATTGCAAAAACAACCTCATCAGCGGTCAGAGTTTTTATCTCTCATGGGTGATGAAATTACTTCACCCATGCAGTCACTTAATTCAATGCTCAAACTATTGAATCAGGCTGAATTAGATCAGGAAATGTCTCATCTGCTAAAGATAGCCATCCACAGTGCTTATTCTCTAACTGAGAATATCACCAACATTCTCGAGTTTAATAAACTTGACGCCGGCATGCTGGAACTGGAATCTAAACCGTTTGATTTACAGGAAAGTGTAAGTCAAGTGCTTGAAACGCAGGAATCAATCGCCTTATCAAAATCATTACTGATCGAGAAACATATTAATGCTGACGTGCCACTGTCTTTGAACACAAACGAGCGCGCGATCAAGAAGGTACTTAATAACCTGATTAGTAATGCGATTCGCTTTACAGATGAGGGTTCAATCAACCTCAAGGTTGATCGCGTTTTCAAAGGTGAAGAACCCTATCTGAGATTCAAAGTCACTGACACCGGTATCGGTGTGCCGAGAGAAGCCATTGCGACCTTATTTGATTCGCTCGATAAAGATACGCACTTGAAAAACAGCAGTTTCACTGGACGTTTGCGCTTGATTGTCAGCAAGGGATTATGTGAGTTGATGGGTGGAGAAATAGGTCTCGAATCCAGAGAGGGGCAAGGAAGCGTATTTTGGTTTACAATTCGCATAAATAACTAATACTTAACAAGTAACCGCTTGTGAAGCATCAGGAATGTGAATGTACATGTCATCTGACCATGAGAACCGACTCACCGAATACCTAAATCCGGACAGAGTCTCTGAAGGTAGCCTGGATTATATTGCATGTCATGGGTTCATGACTGCAATGGCAGTGCGCCAGGACGACTTTGATTATCAGGACCTGTTAGCCATTATAATCGATGACACGCCACACTATGACTCTTCAGAGCAACAACAAGACGTGGAAGAGGCCCTGGAAGCTCTCGCAAAGGCGATTAGCAGGACGCTTTATTTAGGGGACGAGTTCGACCTTCCCGCGGCGCTGAGGCCAGCCAAATCGGGATCAAGTAATGATCTGACTGACTGGTGCTTTGGTTTCATGGAGGCCATTGCGGTCTTCGAAGAGGACTGGTTCTCGATCCAATCTTCCGTTGAGCATATCGCTGAACTGATATTGCCGATCACTGTTTTTTCAGAACCCCATGTCGATCCCGAACTGGCGCATCTGGTCAAAACAGATAAGCAGCGGGAGGCATTGGCAAGTGAAATACCGGAGAATATTCAACAACTGTATCTGTTGTTCAGGGACTAAACGTCTCGAGTTTGTGCTTTAGGTTACGCCACTCGGGGCAAAGCGTTTCAAGGACATTGTAAAAGGCTTTGCTGTGATTAAAGTGCAACAGATGACTCATTTCATGATAGATGACATAGTCAATACAATCCTCAGGGTACTGAATTAAATTAAGATTAAATTTAATTTCAGCCTTGCGAGAGCAATTACCCCATTGACGTTTCATTTTACGAACCTTGCATACAAATTGAGGCAACTCAATGGTAGCATTGGCATGTAAGGTGTGTGCCCGCTCTGAGAAATAAGCCTCTGCCCATTGCCGATACCAGCGGCTCAGTGCTGAGACCTCATCACCGGCCTTATAATCAGGCTTGGTGAAATGAATCTGCTGCTCAGCTAACACAACTGTCCGCTTGGAGCCAATCTCAGCGACGATCTCATACGGTTTTCCAAGAAGAAAAAGCCGCGTGCCTCTTTGGAACGTTAGCTCCGGTAGGCCCGGGTTCTCACGATAGTATGCAAGACGTCCATTGATCCACTGGGCGTGATGTTGCAAAAATTGCGTGATTTTTCGTCGACTGCAAAACATGGGCGAGCGCACCACTACCCTATCGGGTGGGTGTACCTCAACGGCCAGAGTTTTTCTCCGGCTTTTAATGATTTGACACTGATATTCCAAGTCAGATTTACGCTATGTTTTGTGATGACTTTGTGTTTAAATGACTGGGGATTAAAAATATCACATAATAGGGACATGTCGAATAACGAAATCAAATTATCTGCCCAAGAGGTGTCTATCGGGATGTATGTCACGAAGTTAGACCGACCGTGGCTTGATACTCCCTTCATGTTACAAGGCTTCATGATCAACGATGAGCAAGACCTCATCACCCTCAGAGAGCATTGTGAACACTGTTACGTTGACAGAGTGCGATCAAAAAACTTCGACCCATCAAAGATTGACAAATTACTACGCACAGGCACGAATGCGTATACCCGAAGACCCCTACATTATAAAAAACGCGACAATACAAAAATAGAACCAGTTGAGCAGAAGAAGCTCAAAAAGAAACGAATATATTCTGATCTCACAGAGATGCAGGATGAATTGGCGGATGTTCGTGAACACCACAAAACAATGACTGATGTGTTCAAGGATATGATGAATGGCTTTAAGCTGAACAGGAAGTTAGATATTGCTGAATTAAAGAGTGCTCTATCGCCCATGGTCGACAGTATTATCCGCAACCCTGATGCTTTGCTATGGCTAAATCGTCTTAGGGTACTTGATGATTACCATTACTCCCATGCCATTGGCTGTAGCATCTGGGCAATGTCACTTGGCAGACAGCTTGGTATGACGCGCATTGATATTGAATCACTTGGACTTGGCGGCCTGTTGCTTGATGTGGGCAAAACAAAACTCCCCAAGAAACTCCTAAGTAAAAAAGAAGCCCTCACCAAGGACGAAGTTAAAGCATTAAAAGGGCACGTCAAATTATCAATGGAAGTTGTTGATAATGATAAGTCTGTGAATATCAAAGTTAAAAATATGATTGAATCACATCATGAACGTGTTGATGGCACTGGATACCCACTTGGCCTGAAGGGCGACATGATCCCACTATTTGGGCGCATCGCGGCGGTAGTCGACTGCTATGACGCCATTACCAGTGAGCGCGTTTATGCTGACCCACTCTCTTCGCAGGAGGCGGTTAAGAGAATATACGAGTGGCGCGGCAGGGAGTTCCAGGCTGAACTAGTTGAAGAATTTATTCAGGCCATCGGTATGTTCCCGGCCGGTACGATGGTCGAGTTAACGAATGGTGAGGTGGGCGTGGTGACTGCTGAATCGAGAACCCGACGTTTAAGACCCAAAGTCATGCTGCTCTTGAATGCAGATAAGTCGCCAAGGGATGAGTATGTAATCTGTAATCTGATGCAAAGAGATACCGATGAGCAGGGTAACCCTCTGGGCATAAAACATGCTCTGCCGTCAGGCGCCTATAACCTTAAAGCCGATGAGTTTTTCCTCTAACTATGCCAAAGCCAACTGCAAACGTCTTTGATCGTTACCTACTCTGCCATGTTATCGAGCCCTTACTTGTTTATGAAGACAACAAAAATACAGCGCTTGTCTTTATAAACGTCGAGCACACACGACAGATCAGTGCCTATCATGGTTTTGATAGCGCCTTTGAATTATTGAATCAAATCGAAGAAGGACTGCGCGAATATATTAAAGATGGCAGTCGGTTAATCCGTACCGGAAATCATGAGTTTGCCTTAGTATTGCAAAACATCAATAATCCGGGCCACTGCCAACTAGCGCTCAACAGTATTGAGCGTAAATTGAACAATAAAAATCATAGTGGTAAGAATTTCAATACTAAAACCAGCCTCAGAATCAGTGGTGCCCTATATCCAACTCATGCGGTGAGTGCCGAGCAACTCATCCAATGTGCAGAAATCGCCATGTATCAGGCAGAGCTTAATAAGCAAGCTCACTGTATGTATTCACAAAGACTGTCAAATCGGATCGAACGACAGATGAAGATCGAGTCCGATCTGGACAAGGCCATCTCAGAGCAGAAACTGACCGTCTGGTATCAACCAAAAATCAATATCAATGATGGCAGTCTCTATGGCGTAGAGGCACTGGCTAGATGGCTAGATGATACAACTGGAGCCATTTCTCCTGACGTTTTTCTCCCCATTGCTGAGCAAAGTGTATTGATCAAGGAGATGACCTGTTGGGTGATGAATACAGCGTTACGTCAGGCAAAAGAATGGCAGCGAATGGGCTTACATATCAACTGTGCAGTGAATATCTCTGGCCGAGTGGTTGATGATGAGGAGTTTATAGATCTCATCGAACATATTACCGGTATTTGGGGCGTGGAGCCTGAAGATATCACGCTGGAAATCACCGAAACCGCTGTAATGGAATCCTTTGATACTAATATGACCAAGTTAAATCACCTTAAATCACTCGGTTTTAATATATCAATGGATGATTTTGGGACGGGTTATTCGTCACTGGAATACTTCAAAAACTTACCTGTCGATGAAGTCAAAATCGATAAATCATTTGTCAGAAATATGATGAATGACGATGCTGACCGTAAGATGGTGTCGATGATCGCGGGATTATCACGAGCATTTGGCTTGAAGATTGTCGCCGAGGGTGTTGAGAGTGATGCGACGTTGCAAGCACTGCAGTCACTGGGCGTGCACCGAGCGCAGGGTTTCTATATTGCTAAGCCCATGCCTGTTGATGAATTCCTGACATGGGCAGACTTTTATTTGACTAATCTCGAGCTAGAGAATCCGGCTTAACGGGTTTTTCTGGGTCTTACCGGCGGCAGATCAGTACAACTCCCTTCAAACACTTCAGCCGATAAACCAATGGTTTCTGATAAGGTTGGATGCGGATGAATCGTAAGTGCAATATCCTCAGCGTCACAGCCCATCTCAATCGCAAGGCATGCCTCGGCAATTAAATCTCCCGCTGTAACACCAACAATCGCCGCACCGAGCAACTGATGTGTGTCCGGGTTAAAGAGCAATTTGGTCATGCCTTCACTGCGGTTGTTACCGAGCGCGCGTCCACTGGCTGCCCAGGGGAAAACCGCTTTTTCATAGGCCACACCCTGCTCTTTCGCTTCACGCTCAGTAAGACCAGCCCAAGCCACTTCAGGATCTGTGTAAGCCACACCTGGTATACAGGTTGGTTCAAAAAAGTGTTTCTTGCCGGCAATCACCTCAGCCGCAACATGAGCCTCGTGAGTGGCCTTATGGGCAAGCATCGGCTGACCGACAATATCGCCAATGGCATAGATATGAGGCACATTAGTACGCATCTGCTGATCAACCGCAATAAAACCTCGCTCATCAACAGTAACACCCGCTCGCTCTGCGTCGAGCAGGTCACCATTCGGCCTACGACCGACAGCTGAGAGTATCTTGTCAAAGCGCTGCGGCTCTGCCGGAGCTTTATCGCCCTCAAACGTCACCCAAAGCCCATCTTCTTTTGCTTCAACAGCCGTTACCTTGGTATTGAGCATGATATCGGCATATTTCTTTTTCATGCGCTTAGTCAGAGGCATAACAATATCCTTGTCTGCCCCAGGGATCAGCTGATCCATCAATTCTACAATGGTAATCTCGCTACCAAGGGCATGATAGACGGTAGCCATCTCCAGACCAATAATTCCGCCACCAAGACAGAGCAGTTTCTCCGGTACATCAGCTAATTCTAGAGCACCCGTTGAGTCGATAATTCGATCATCCTCGGGTAAGAAAGGTAAATTCACAACTCGCGAGCCGGCAGCGATTATACAATTATCAAAGGTAATTGAATGCTCACCTGACTCGGTTGCCACCGTCACCTCATGACTGGCAGTAAACTTGGCAACTCCCTGAACCACTGTTACTTTTCGGGCTTTCGCCATGCCTTTCAGGCCGGTAGTCAATTTACTCACAACAGAATCTTTGTAGTCGCGAATTTTGTCTAAATCAATTTCCGGCTTGCCAAATGAAACACCATGAGAGCCCATATCATCGGCTTCATCAATGATTTTAGCAGTATGCAATAATGCCTTAGAAGGGATACAGCCGACATTCAGACAAACACCGCCTAGTGATTGATATTTCTCAATGAGCACTACTTCAAGGCCTAAATCAGCAGCACGAAATGCAGCACTATAACCACCAGGTCCAGCGCCAATGACAATGACTTGCGTTTTCGCAGGTATATTCGATTGTGTTGTCATGTTAGTTGTCTAACTCCCAATGAATTCTGATGACTATTTGAGCAACAGGCGACGAATATCACCAAGTTGTTGCGCCAAGTGACTGGTGAACTTAGCTGCCAGTGCTCCATCAATCACTCGATGATCATAGGACAGTGACAGCGGAAGCATCAGACGCGGTTCAAATGACTCGCCATTCCAGACCGGCTTCATCTGACTCTTAGACACACCAAGAATTGCAACATCGGGCCAGTTAACGATCGGGGTAAATGATGTACCGCCGATTCCACCTAATGATGAGATACTGAAGCAACCGCCTTGCATGGCATCGATTCCTAGTTTTTTCTCACGTGCCTTGGCTGAAACTTCACCTAGCTCAGTGGCGAGTTCATATATTGATTTATGATCGACATCACGTATCACTGGAACAACCAAGCCATCAGGTGTATCGACCGCAACACCGATATGGAAGTACTTTTTCAAAATCAGATTTTCACCATCGTTAGCCAAAGAGGCATTAAAGCGCGGGAAAGCCTTTAACGAGGCAACTACCGCCTTCATCATGAATGCTAACGGAGTCAGTCGAACGCCCTCATTCATGGCTTCGTTTTTCATTTCCTGACGGAAAGCTTCCATCTCAGTGATATCGGCTTCCTCATGCTGCGTCACATGCGGGATCATCACCCAGTTTCGATGCAGATTAACACTACTTATCTTCTGGATACGGGATAATGGTATTTGCTCGGTGTCACCAAACTTACTGTGATCGATGACAGGCAAATCAGCCGGAGTGACCGAACCAGCGCCGCTGTTAGCATTGGCTTTCGGACGCGAAAGTTCATATTTAACAAATTGCTGAACATCTTCTTTCAGCACGCGGCCTTTTTTGCCCGAACCTTTAATCTTGCTTAAATCAGCACCTAGCTCGCGAGCAAAACGGCGAATAGCCGGTGACGCGTAAATCGCACCCTTATCAGGTCCGGATTGGATTGCAGGGTAGTCGGGCACAGGTGCTTTTGCCGGTGTGCTTTCAGCCACCGGTGCTGGCGATGCAACTTCTGGTGTCGGCTCAGGCTCGGCAGGTGTTGTTGGTGTAGCAGTCGCAGGCTCGGCGTCTGGAGCACTGGCTAAAATCTTACCGACTACATCACCACTGCTCACTTTATCAC
>CAZLIR010000082.1:0-8949 GCA_964559635.1 uncultured Enterobacterales bacterium | reverse complement strand
CTTTCTATCTGGCTAATTAGCAACTATAATTCGCCTTAATTATGCATTTAATTTTACTTTGACACCACAAACGAATTAACCCTACTCTAAGGAATAAAAATGAAACACCTAATCCTGGTAATTTTCATGTTATCAGTTGCTAATTCAGTGCTGGCTGGAGACGCTGAAGCGGGCAAAGAAAAATCCGCTACATGTGCTGCCTGTCATGGCTCTGAGGGCATCAGTGCTGCTCCCATGTGGCCGAATCTAGCGGGCCAACATGCCACGTACACAGCCAAGCAATTAAAAGAATTTCGTGATGGCAAACGCCAAGCGCCTGCCATGGCACCAATGGCAATGGGCCTATCTGACGAAGACATGGCTGATTTAGCTGCCTACTATGCGAGTCTGCCAGCGCAAGAATCCGTTGGAGTTGATGAAAAATTTGTCGCACTCGGTGAAGAAGTATATACCCGTGGTGCCGAGGGTGTGATGGCCTGCACAGCGTGTCATGGACCTACCGGTAAAGGTATTGAAGCGGCTGGATTTCCAAACATCGCTGGGCAAAAGATTGACTACACCATCAAAACACTTAAAGATTTTCGCTCTGGCTATCGTAACAATGACATGAATGGCATGATGCGCGATATCGCTAAAGCCATGACGGACGAACAAATTGAAGCTGTGGCCAACTATCTCACAGGTCTCCATTAAACCGTTCTTTTGTGCGCTTATGCTCGGAATGATTGTTTCGAGCATAAGCTCTCCACTTTATGCTGCAAACCGTTCCTCAGGCAACATTGGGCCAGTTGCTGGCCAAGACTATGAATTGCTCGAAGATAATGCGGTTTCTGAATCAGCACAGATCACCCTGTATTGTTGGCTGGGAAGCAAGGGCTGTTATCTGTTTGAGATGGCATTAGTTGCCTGGGCGGAACAAAACGCGATCGAGGTAAAATACATACCTCTGATCAAAAGGCCCACATGGCGCCGTCTGGCCAAAGCCCAACTGGTTGCGCAACAGCTGGCGATCGCGCCGGAATTTAAGCGCCTGATCAATCAACATCTTCACGAACAACAACAACCTATAGACTCTGATGAGCGTCTGTTTGAGCTAGTCGCAACAATCGACACTTCGGCAAGTCGTTTTGCCAATCTGTTTTACTCGGCCGAAACTAATCTGGCTATCAACGAATTACAGTTGCAGGCTAACAACAACCGTGTAGAGGGTGTGCCCACAGTAGTTGTTAATAATCGCTGGCTGATTGATGCGCGCATGCACACAACCAGTCGTGGCATGTTAAATACTGTGGCTGATTTACTAGCAATTGAGAAACCATGAGTGATCACTCCCGACGTACCACACTGAAACTGCTCAGCTACAACATACAGGTAGGCATTGATACACGTCGTTACTCTGATTACATCACCCGTAGTTGGCGACACTTTCTGCCCTACAACAAGCGACAAGAAACGCTCCATGCCATGAGTCGGTTGATAAAAGGCTATGATATTGTCGCCTTACAGGAAGCAGATGGTGGTAGCTTGCGCTCATCTTACGTCAATCAGGTTTCTCTGCTGGCGCAATATGCTGAATTTCCGCATTGGCATCAACAATGCACCAGAAACATTGGCCGTATTGCACAACATAGCAATGGCCTGTTATCAAAGATAACACTCAACAAAATCATCGAACACAAACTGCCTGGTGTAATCCCGGGCCGTGGCGCCATTGAAGCGCATGTTGGTGATGGCTCTGAGTATCTGCAATTATTTGTTGTTCACCTGGCGCTGAGTTACCGTGTGCGTAAGCAACAGATCGCCTACCTGGCTAGCCAGATGAAAGATCAGCAGTATGTCATTTTAATGGGTGACTTTAATTGCCCATACGATGAGGCCGTTGCGCGATTTGCGACACACGGTATAACGCTGCACCAGCCGTTTCACAACAACTCGCCCACCTATCCAAGCTGGAAGCCCGTTAAACAGTGTGATCATATTTTGCTCTCACCCGGCATGGTCATAAAAAATTACCGAATACTGGATGAATCGATTTCAGATCATTTGCCCGTCGAATTGGAAGTCTTGCTTCCAGAGTCTATAATAACTAGTGAACAGTACGACATCAGCTCTGAACCACTCGCACAAAGGCATGATATGTAACGAAGGAGATTGCTTTGAGCAAGTCGAAGAAATCAATAATAGGGACTTTATTTAACAAAGATGATTCCCCAAGCGGAGAAAATTCGCTGAGTGCGGCTGAGTTACAATCGAGCCTACTGGCATTGGCAGATACATTATCTGGCTATGATGGTCGCATCGACGCTGAAATTAATAAATTCAAAAAAATGCTACGTATTGGCGCCACACGTGATGAACTTCAGGCTCAAGTATATATTGTGGTGCGTTCCTTCCAGAGTTTTCATACACAAGTAAATATCGAGTCAAAAGATTGGTTCAAGTCATTAACAGGCATCGAATTTATTGATGGTTTGTTGCAAGAAGATTTAAACGCGCGCATTAAAACCAAACTGACCAATTTCAAAGGCAGCCTCAGACCAGACATGACTGCCTCCCAAGTGCTGTTAGATGTCATTGAGTTACTAGAGCCCGACCAAGAGGTCATCTTGCCCGAACCGGGGGTCTTAGATTCTGATGAAATAAAATTGATCGCTGCACCGATCGTCAAATTGCTGAATACCATCGAGCTTGAGCAGGGTCATTTTAAACATACATCTGAGCTATTAAATCTCGCCAAAAAACTCCAATCGAATGAGGATTTGTGTACCTTGCTCGAGGGTGTGAGTGAGTTAATTATTCGCTCCATTTATTCGGCCAATGATCAGGTTGAGCACTTCCTGCAAAACCTGCGTGAGCGCCTCGAAGTGGTTGATGACTATATCGTCACTAACCATGAGTCACAGCAAGCCATGACAAATGTCAGTGACGACTTGGCCGACAATGTGACCAAACAAGTCGATGACTTACACCTCGTGCTCACCGATTCCAAAACACTCGAAGAACTGGAATCCAAAGTTAAACAAGGTCTAGAGAACATCGCATCAGGTATTGAAAGCTTTAATTTAGAGCGCAAAAAGCTCGAGTTAGCCGCAAAATTACGCATCGAGCAATTGCAATCTCAACTCGATGACGCGAAAGAAGAAACGGACAACCTACGCGACAATCTGCAGCAACAACGTCAACGTGCCATGACGGATCCACTCACAAAACTCCCGAACCGTCATGCATACAATGAGCGTTTGCACCTGGAGTATAATCGCTGGCTGCGCTATCAAAAACCCCTGTGTCTCGTCATCGCTGATATCGATGAGTTTAAAAGTGTCAACGATTCACACGGGCATAGCATGGGTGATGAAGTGCTGAGTCGATGCGCGAGAATTCTAACCGAAGGATTACGTTCGACCGATTTTGTCAGTCGCTTTGGGGGTGAGGAGTTTGTGATACTGTTACCAGAAACCACCATTAAGGACGCCATACGCGCCATGAACAAGCTGCGCATACAAATAAAAACTGAGTCCTACGGTCAGGGTGAGGATAGTTTTCATGTCTCCATGTCGTTCGGCGTTGCAGCGTTCGAGCCTAAAGATGATTTCAACCTGGTGTTCAACCGTGCGGATACCGCACTCTACCGAGCCAAAAATAATGGTCGTAATCAAGTTTGTGCCGAGCTGAAGAAAACCACCTAAAATGTCCACCGCAGATGCCGCTATCAAGGCACTTACTCAGCAACTTAGCAACATTGTCATACATCAAGACCACGCTCTGTTTGAAAGCCATCATCAAAAAATCGTCTGTGCCTCTGAATATGATGAGCTCATGGGCGGTCTGTTTGACTCGGACAACCAACAGCAGAAAACTCTGCATGAAAATGTCCGTCTCGCTTGTATTTATGTTATCGCGGCCAATATCTTTGCTGACGCTGATTATGCCAAAGCCGCGCTTAGCACCATCCAGTATCTAATACATCATCATCGAACAGAGCAGTGTTATTACTGCAGTCACAGCTCATTTACAGCCACAGCCATCGAAGCGGAAGTTTTGCAATCAGTGCTCAATCCCGATCAGTGGCTGGCGTTAACAACCTATTTCGGCATAGATGATTCATCGGCCATCCACTGGCATTCACTATCGCGCCAAATGCCCGTAAGCAAATTAAGTGAGCACACCGAATTACATGTCAAACAGGCGCCTCTAGCGTTGGATGGCGGCCTGCAGATCATGCAACAATTCATCACTCCGTCAGTGCAAAGCGAAGCAGTTGAACTTGCGGAAAATATCGCATTTTGTCATTGCCTGTGGTTGTCTGCGACATTGCTAAACCAAGCCAGTCACGCTGATGTCGCGCGCGAGCTACTTGCAAAGATAACAAGTGACGATTTATCGAGCCACGCAGCAGCGATTGAATGGCTACTACTACAGCGGCTGAGCTACGAATGGGACGATGAAGACTATAATCTGCTAAAACAGCTAGCCAGCGATCAGCCGACTATTCCTAGCGCTGTTTTATTTAGCCATGAACATGGCGCCGAGCACACCAGCTGGTTCTGCGCGCCAACCACAGAGAATGATCACTTTTTCACGCCACTGTTATCCATGTGTGAAACAGTGGTCATCATTGAGGGGCCCGCCTATATAATCCGACAGTGGCTGCAACTGACCAGTAATTACTTCAATCCCAAATTGTGGGTTTTTGCCAAGCCGAGTGATATCTCGGTACAAGCGAGTGTGTACCGTGATGATGGCTCAGTTGAAATAATTACTGACATGAATGCGTTGGTCGACCTGATCAGTCAGACCTACCATCCAAGCACCCTGCCGGGTTAATTACATCGCTTGTTGTAGCTTCTTTATCGCGTTATTTTCTAACTGACGAATACGCTCAGCAGAGACCGAGTATTTCTTGGCCAACTCATGTAACGTTGACTTGTCTTCCGTCAACCAGCGTTGCTGCAGGATATCCTGACTACGTGGGTCCAAACCCGACAATGCATTTTTAAGCTTGCCTAGTTGAATGGATTGCCAGTTGTCAGCTTCCGCCTGAATTGCCGGGTCAACACTATCAGACTCCAGGAACATTGATGGCGAATACGTATCTTCATCATCAGTCGGCGCATCGAATGTCATATCTTTGGCATTCAAGCGGCCTTCCATGCGTAGCACTTCAGCAGGATCAACCCCCAGGTCTTTGGCGACAGCATTCACCTCTTCCTGATTGAACCAACCTAGACGCTTTTTAGATTTACGCAGATTGAAAAATAACTTGCGTTGGGCTTTAGTGGTAGCGACCTTAACAATACGCCAGTTTTTGAGAACGTATTCGTGAATTTCAGCTTTGATCCAGTGCACAGCGAACGTTACTAGACGCACACCAACAGATGGATCAAAACGCTTCACTGCCTTCATCAAACCAACATTACCTTCTTGGATCAGATCGGCCTGCGGTAAGCCGTAGCCACTATAGCCACGTGCTACATGCACAACAAATCTAAGGTTAGAAAGGATCAGCTGACGGACGGCGTCAAGATCTTCTTTTTCGTGGTACTGTTTAGCAAGCTTTAATTCTTCTTCAGCTGTCAAAACAGGTATTTCATTAATCATTTGCACATAGGCATCAATACTTCCCTGAGGGACAGTCAGTGCCAGTGCCTTCGATTGCAGGCTCATTGTAGAACTCTCCTTTATCATACCGTTGCGGACTCTGCCATCAGACACCCGCTTTTGGCATATAACTTAAGCGAGCAAATATTATCACTCTTCTATATAGACCATCAAGGGGTTAATTTGTTGCAAAAAATATCAATTTAATGCTGTTTAGTCGCAGCGTTCGATATATCACTAGTAACTACTGTTAATTACGACCCAGAACTGGGTTAGATCAGCTCTTCAGGCCCAAAATTAAAATCTCATAATTTACATAAATACAAACTAAAAGGCCAATATGCAGTTAAAAAACAACACCCGAGCCCCTTTATCCATGTTTTTTTGATGATATCCCTACACTTTCAATATTTTCTACATAAAAATATCTTTATATTAGTTTCGTGTATTTTAGACGATAAAAATTGGCAGTAAATTGCCTAATTGTGTCGGAAATGAGTTTTTTATTTTGGGTTTATATGCTTTAAGTGGCGACTGACAGACACCCAAGAGCCAATCAGGCCCAGGGTTGCACTAAATAGAACCAACTGTACGACTTCTGGAAACGATAAACCCTGAATAAAGTACTGGCTGTTGTACTGCAGAGCGAGTTGATTCACAGGTTCTGCCAGCCAAAAAACAGTGCCACTAATGAGCGTAAGTGCAATAACACCACCACCTAACCCAAACCACAAACCGGTATATAAAAATGGCCGTCGGATGAAAGCATTCGTAGCACCTATTAGCTTGATTATCTCGATTTCATCGCGTCTGTTTTGAATCGCCAGGCGAATAGTATTACCAACGATAAGTAATACCGCTAAGCCAAGCATGGTTGCTAACGCTAGAATAAATCGATCGATAAGCTCGAGCAGATAATAGAGTCGTTTAATCCACTCCAGATCGAGTTTGGCAACCTCAACTTCGGGAATAAGCTGAAAGGTCTCAACCATGAGCTGGCTTGCTTCAGGCGTACTGAATTGTTTCGTTGGAATGATTTCTATCACAACTGGTAGCGGATTTTCGTCGAGCTGATCCAGCGCATCGCCCAGACCGGACAGATTTTGGAACTCCTCAAGCGCACGTTGCTTGTCAATCATCTCGGCCGTTTCGACATCTAGGCGGCTTTGAATGCGCACCAGCATATCATCGGCCTCTGTGGCGTCAATGTCAGGTCTTAAGTAAAGAGAAATTCGCGATACACCATCCCAATCTGCAGAAATTGTATTGGCATTTTTCAGCATTAACTGAAGACCTGCCGGTAGCGCAATGGCTATACCCAGTACAGCAATGGTCATCAATGTTGCAATCGGGGTTTTAATGAGTTGCAGATAGCTCGTGCGCATTTCTGCTCGGTGCAAAGCAAGATAAAGTTTCAGTCGCGTGCCGATACTCACCTTGCCGGTAGTAGCGCCTCGTTTGTCACTCGGTTGACTCTGTGTCATACAGAGCCTCCGTCTGATACCAGATTACCGCCTTTCAAGGTAATGGTACGATATCGCATCCGTGCAATGAGGCCTAAGTCGTGACTGGCGATCAATAAGCTGACACCAACCTGATTAAACTGCTGGAATAAAGACATAATTTCACCAGATAACTCTGGATCGAGGTTTCCAGTTGGCTCATCAGCGAGAATGATGGGCGGTTTTGTCACCACCGCGCGGGCGATACCAACCCGTTGCTGCTCCCCTCCGGATAACATGATTGGCTCTAGCTTTTCTTTACCGAGCAATCCCACCTTGTCTAGTGCAGCTCTTACCCGGCGACCAATATCCCGATGAGGTGTTCCTGCGATCACCAGAGGTAATGCAACATTATCAAACACCGTGCGGTCGAAAAGCAGTCGGTGATCCTGAAATATCATGCCTATATCACGACGCACATAGGGTATCTTGCGATTGGACTCTTTCGAGAGTGCGCGACCATTGACCCAAACCTCACCTCGCGTGGCCCGCTCAACCAGTGAGATAAGCTTAAGCATAGTGCTTTTGCCAGCCCCGGAATGACCGGTAAGAAAAGCCATCTCACCAGCATCAAGATGCATATTAATATGGTTCAGTGCATCGTGACCGTTCGGATATCGCTTGCTGACATTATCGAAATGGATCATTGTCGCTAGGCGTCCTCACTCTGCGCTGTTGAATCGATTTCGATGCCATCAAATAACGCTGACACGAAGTCCTGATGATCAAACACGCGCAGATCATCGATTTGTTCGCCAACACCGATGTAACGAACCGGTATGCCCAGTTGCTTAGCAATGGCAAATATGACACCACCCTTTGCGGTGCCGTCGAGCTTGGTAAATGTCAGCCCCGTAAGACCCATCGCCTGATGGAATTGTTTGGCTTGATTGATGGCATTTTGTCCCGTGCCAGCATCCAACACCAACATCACTTCATGTGGTGCGCTGTCATCGAGCTTTGCCATGACGCGCTTTACCTTAGCCAATTCATCCATCAGATTGTCGCGTGTATGCAGACGACCGGCCGTGTCAGCAATGAGAATATCGACATTGCGAGCCTTGGCTGCAGACACGGCATCGTATATGACTGAGGCGCTATCCGCGCCGGTTTGTTGTGCAACTACCGGTATGGCGTTGCGCTCGCCCCACACCTGCAATTGTTCAACTGCGGCGGCGCGAAAGGTATCACCTGCGGCCAGCATGACAGACTTGCCTTGCTGCTGAAACTGCTTTGCCAATTTGCCAATGGTGGTCGTTTTACCCACGCCATTTACGCCCACCATCAGAATGACATAAGGTGTTTGACTGTCATCAATCTCTAATGGCTGAGCCACTGGTTCGAGTAAATTAGTCAGGGTCTCCTGCAAAGCGGTGAATAAAGCGCCGGAATCTTTCAGATCTTTACGACTGACCTGCTCAGTTAACTGGGAGATAATGGTCTGTGTTGCTTCAATGCCAACATCGGCAATTAATAATTGCGTTTCTAATTCTTCTAATAAATCATCATCAATGGCTTTTTTGCCAAGAAACAGATCGCCTAGCCCCTCGGCGAGCTGACCACGGGTGCGCTTAAGCCGTTGCGCAGGCGGTCAAAAAAGCCAGGCTTCTCCTGCGGCTGCTCTACCACAGTGGCAACCTCAGCAGTGGTGTCGCTGGTCTCTATTTGCCTGTCTGACGACTGGTTATCTGTCTGATCATGGGCTTGATGGCTCTGTTCAGACTGACTTGATGGTTCTGGAGCAACCGGAGTCTGCTGCTCTGATTTATTTCGCGAAAAAAATGAAAAGCGCCGTTTTTTATTTTCCTGCTCAGGCGAATCTGACATCGGTGATTACACAATTTAATGA
>CAZLIR010000081.1:0-8972 GCA_964559635.1 uncultured Enterobacterales bacterium | reverse complement strand
ATTGTTGAGATGGCTGATGTAGTCATACCGGCAAATACCAGCAATAGCACCTACACAACGCAGACGAGCGGAACGAGCGTAGAGAATACAACCCAACAAGCATCTAGTCGTGCCAACCCCGATGCAGCCACTGTGCGTACAAATTTGATTCAGGCACAGACAACTCAAGATAGGGCCAATCCTGATAAGGTAACTCCAGATAAGAAAGCTCCAAATAATCTAAGTGCTCAACCACCTGTATCAGACAAGGCTCAGGTGGTTCAAGATGCCAACTCCGGGCGAGCAAACCTACCACCGAATATCCGCTTGAGCTCAGATCAACCCGATCTGAATACGATTCGCAGTGAAATCCGCAATGACAACCGCGCAAATAGTGGTACAAGTGCGGGATTAAAATCAGATTCATCGGCAGCTGAAAAACAAGATTCGCCAAGTAAGCTGCCATCACAGGGTATCGATAACTTACAGCAGTCCGCTAATTCAAAGGCCAATATTCGCCCAACTGTAACGGGTAATGAGCAGTCTATTCTGACTAGCAGTAGCGCATCGGCTTCAGGCGCTACTAATCAGTCAAGTGTTGTTCAGTCTGGTTTTGTTCAGTCTGGAGTGAGCAGCAATGAGCTAGCCAACGTCGCTACCTCTGGACAGTCTAAATTTGACCAAGCTATGCCAAACTCACTGATACAGGGTACTTCGGACAATGTCATACCTGATAAAGACGATGCGAAACAACGATTCAGCGATCCAGCCATTAAAGTCTCAGTTGAAGTACCTAATCAACAAATATTTCCGATACTCGCTGAGGCAGTCAGTAAGGAAGCCGGACGTTTGGCTGCCAAGCAAGGTCGATTATCGCAATCGCTCAACAGCTTATTAGCACAACTCAGTCGTTTGAATGAATGGCAAGGCGATAACAAACGCTCACTGCGCTCTCAGGCTGGACAGCAACTTACCAAGGCGACCAGAGATACCTCTGTGGCCATTAATGATCTGAGTCGCTATGTTATTGATAAGCAGCAACTGCAGACACCGGCTCAAGTAAAAAAAATTATCAAAAACTCAGGTAATTTCTTTGAAGCAAAATTAGCCAACCAGGCTGAGGCCAAGCAGTCTCACAAGACAGTGCATCAGGATTTAAAAGCTAATGTGCAACGCCTGCTCCACGCCACGTTGTACCACATTGCTAAATTGCAGAGTCAGCATCCATCTCAGACGCCACTGGGAACTCAGTCAACCAGCCAGTCAGCCATAGCCAATCAGAGTGTGGCCACGGGACAACAAGCCAACATCGCACAAACACCGGGTACGCCGCTTAAACAGCAAACGGACCTGGTTAAACTAGTGAAGCAAAAGTTGAGTGCCATTGGTAATCGTCAACTACCCATGGATTTGCCCTCTCAATTGATCCGCATTCTCAAACAAATCCTAAACGAGACCAATCGTGTCATGACCAAGTTACAGACTAATCAGCTAGGTAATCTGCGCGCGGATAATTTAACCCCTCAGTGGTTCTTTGAGATACCAGTTTGGCACCAACAATCCGTTGAATTATTACAGATATTAATGCGTCAGGAGCAGTCACAGCGAGAGGCTAAAAAAGATAAGGTCTGGTCACTTGTACTCCAGTTCGATCTGATTGAATTAGGTAAAATTAGGGCAATTCTGCGCTGGCAGGAGGATCGCATTGATATGCAGTTTTTAGCCGAATATCCTCCCACTGTTGAGCTGATCGATTCGGAGTTGGAATTTATCCATGACATCATGCAGCGTAATCAGCTCACCTTAGAGAATGTCGCTGTCGAGCAGGCAGAATTACGTGATATCGAAGTCGATTTTGGAGTTGCCGAATGAGCGAAAAAGACAACACCATCGACACTGCAGTAGCGCTAACCTATGATCAGGAATCTGCACCGCGGGTCTCGGCTTCTGGTACTGATGAAGTGGCTCGAGAAATGGTGCGTATTGCTGAGGAGCACGGGGTACATCTTCACAATGATCCCGTGTTGTCACGTATGCTGGCAACATTGGATATCGGTACCGAAATACCGCGGGAGTTATACGAATTAATTGCTGAGATAATTGCCTTTGCTTACCACCTTCAAGGCAAGGTACCAGACAATTGGACACCACCAGAGCCGCCAATATATGAGGCTCCTGTTGGTCTGCCTAACCAGGATCTCCAGGATAACTAGTTAGTGGACACCCGCAGGTTCTGATTGATTCAAATGACGCAGTAATTCCGCCTCGCCCTGACTCAGATCACAGCTGCGACGTAACTCATCCTCAGAAGCCCCTAATTGCGCCATTTTGCTGGCTTGCTTAAAGGTCTTTTGCTGAAATAAGTCATTCTTACCAAACTCTTGTAGTTCAGCAATCAGCGCCTCTAAACGCTTATCTTCCGTCTCAGTTGCAATAAGACGCTTACCTAGAGTCTGGTTAATCAATGCTGCCGCTTGCAATTCCTTCTCAAGATGCTTAATGCGCTTGATGGACTGGCTATGTATGTGGCCATGTTTACGTAATTGAAAGGCAATCATTAGCAATGAAACTGCTAATAACGCAGTCGAAATGTAAAGGTAGATCATAGTGCCTAACGGTCGGTGTTAGAAATCAAACTCCGCCCACTCCTCTTCGTTTAATAACTTATTTAGATCTACCAAAATCAATAAGTCATCATTACGATTGGAGACGCCTTGAATAAATTTGGCGCTATCATCTGTACCAGCATTCGGTGCAGGTTCAATCTCAGACTTGCGTAGGTAGACCACCTCAGCAACCGACTCAACCAAAATACCAATGACATTATCCTCAGATTCAATGATTACGATACGTGTGTCGTCAGTAATCTCTGAACTAGGCAGTCCAAATCGGTTATTCGTGTCGATAACGGTTACCACGTTACCCCGCAGATTGATGATACCGAGTACAAATGCCGGAGCACCCGGCACTGGTGCGATTTCGGTGTAACGTAATACTTCTTTTACCTGCATTACATTAATACCATAGGTTTCGTTATAAAGGCGAAAGGTAACCCATTGTAAAATCGGGTCTTCTGCTTCGCTTTTTGTCGATGCCCTATTATCGCTGTCAGCACTCATACCACATTTCCTATGTCTAAGATGTCGAAATCTTGACTATCTGCTGGTAACAACAGATAGCCTGCATAATTCATACCAAGCTATGCGCCTGTTATACACTGTTAACTATAGTACATTATCAGATGATGATAATAGTGAATATAAACTATCTTTGGTAGTCAGAATTGAGCAGCTCAATCATCACTTCTACATCAAGAAGCACACAGCGCTCGGCGATCAGCATACCCGCTAACCAGGGGCGTTTACTGTTCTCAGTTCGCCACTTAACCTGATCGGGTTCGACTGTGATGGCGTTATGAACTTGCGAGCAACAAAGCCCCCACTGGGTCTCTCCTAATAGGATGGTGAAGGTATAATCCAGGCCCTTAGCTTTCGCCTCAGCATACTTTTCCGGCATGACCCATCGACAGGTATCCACCACATTGATATTACCCTTGTGCCCGGGTGTCAGCCCCATAAACCAGTCAGGCTTGCCGAATAGTTCAGTCACTTCCTGATCGAAGCGATTAATCCCACCCAGAGAGATTAACGGTACCGCCAAATTCATACCTGCAACATTAAAAATGAGCGCCTGAAATGCATTTTCCTTAAAGTGCGAGATGTTAGAAACTGCTGTAGCTTGCTCATTAGCAACTTCATCAGCCACCTCTTCAAGTTCCACTGGCGATTCAATTAGCGGGTCTAAAACCGGCGGTAACAGGCTAAGGTTCTCTTGCGGCTTTGACAGTGTTGCTTTGGTTGCCGCTAGTTCAGCATCCGCTTTTATCAGACTACGCTGATTATAATCATCGAGCAGTCTCTCTACTCGCTCAATCTGGTGGCGTTGCTTGGTGGTTAATTGCGACGTGTTTTTGCCCAGCGGATAGTCTTTCTTCGGGCTGTCATCTGGTGTGCTGGCTTTTACTTGATCGGTAATTATTGGGTCGGTAGTTGTTGGCTCGCGATCATCTGCACTGGTATCTGATGCCTCGAGGGCTGAATCGGTGACTATCTCAGCACTCTCGGTGATTTCTGGGCTCTGTGACGAGGACTCACTGCCGTCATCAAACAGCTCATCGAGATAGCTCTCCATTGCACGATTAGCCCGATCCGACTTGATACTCACACCGCCTCCATGATTTTAGTGAAACGGTTGATTGTCCCTTTTTGCAGGTCTCGGCAGAGTTGCATATATTCCTCTACACCCCGAGAATCGGGCATAAAGGCACTGGGAATTATATGTGCCTGACTGGCATTGCGGAATTTGGTATCTATGGAGATAACTGAGCGCCAGGCCATGTCCTCATAGTGCGCTCTCAGATGTCTGAGCGAATCGACACTTGCCCGAGTGCGTTTATCGAACAAAGTCGGCACAATACAGATTTGTGGCGGTTGTCGGTGCCGCTTGTAGACCATATCCGCTGAAGACAACATGCGTTCAAGCCCTTTAATCGCCAAAAACTCCGTTTGTACTGGAATGATCAATTGATCGGCGGCTACCAGAGCATTGATCATTAACACCCCTAGCATGGGCGGACAATCAACCACCACATAGTCATACTCGTGCTCGACAATCGCTAAAAATTGCTTGAGTTTGAGCCCCAATCCGCGCTGCTGACCAAATTTCTTGTCCAGTGTCGCTAAGGCTATGTTAGATGGGGCAAGGAACAAGTTATCTTGCGATGTTTGAAGAATACCTTTGTTGGCAAAATACTCGGTATCGGCCTCTGAATCGAAGATGTCATACACGGACACCTCCAAATCATCGATTTGAAAGCCAAAATACTGTGACATGGATGCGTGGGGGTCAAAATCCACCATCAGAACACGCTGTCCTTGCTGTGCGAGTATGCCTGCTAATGTAATGGCTGTGGTCGTTTTACCGACACCGCCCTTTTGATTTGCTACTACCCAGGTCTTCACAGCTCACCTCGACAACAGACTAGTTGCTGCCATCATCCTCGTCCTCATCCGTATCATCATCGCTGTCATTGGCAGCTCTGAAAACAAGCGTACCATCTGGTGCACGAATGAGTCTAACGTTACTCGATTGCGACGCTGCATTGTTAGTCGTTGGGTTGGATGGTGTGTTCGTTGCTGGTTGATTGGCAGCAGTGCCAATGGTTGGTGTTACTGTGCCAGAATCCGGCGTGGTATTGGTCACAGGTGGCAGAGTCGTGCCCTGTAATTCCTGAGTGGCATCTTCTATAGCCGCGCGCTCTAGCTCTGAAAGCGCGCGTGGATATTTGGACATCTGAATAACAATCCGACGGTTCAATGCTCTGCCCTCAGGGGTATCATTTGGCGCTACCGGCTGATGCTCACCAAAACCCATCGGCACCATGCGCTCTGGAGATATCCCGGCATTTTGCATTAACTCGAGCACAGCGACTGCTCGCGCTGAAGAAAGCGACCAGTTTGAGGAATAACGTCGGCTTTGAATTGGAATATCATCAGTATAACCACGGATTTGAATTTCATTATCAATACCGTCTTTATTGAGCGTCTCAGCAATTGACTGGATCAATATCCGCCCTGATTCTGACATCTGATCACCGCCGCTGGGAAACAACATGTCATCCTCGTATATCTCGAGTGCAAACCAGTGTTCATTAGAGCGCATTTTGACAGAGTCTTCTTCAATTAATTGCTGCAGATTGGTGGCAAACTCCTCGCGAATTTCCTCAAAAGCCCGCTCTGATTCCGGTGTGGCAGGCTCACCAAAATAATCACTCGGATACACAACATCACCGGAGGATTCTACATCAGTGCGATTCACCTCTCCCACTTGGATGGGTTGCAAGCTACGCTCGGGCTGAACAAAGGCATCGACCAGCGTTTCTGAGAGTATTTTAAACTTACCCTCATTGACCTGTGAGATGGAATACATTACGACGAAAAAGGCAAATAACAGGGTTATGAAGTCGGCGTAAGAGACCAACCATCGATCGGTGTTTTGTGATTCTCGATCAAAATCACGGCGCATTATCGATCTCCGTCTGGAAGATATCCCATAAGCTTAGCTTCAATCAGACGAGGATTTTCGCCTTCTGCGATGGCGACAATACCCTCGATCAGCATTTCTTCGTAGTGCGTATGTCGATATACCAACTGCTTGATTTTATTGGCAATTGGCAAAAATAGAAGGTTGGCGGATGCAACACCGTAAATGGTTGCAACAAACGCTGTAGCAATACCCGGCCCCAATTTATCCGGGTCACTCAGATTACTCATCACCTGAATCAAACCCATGACAGCACCGATAATACCAATGGTAGGAGCATAGCCACCCATTGCCTCATAAACGCGGGATGCCAGTAAATGTTCATATTCACGGGCATGGCTATCGACTGTGAGCGAACTACGAATTACGTCAGGTTCACCACCATCGACTAACAGATTAAGTGCTTTATTGGTGAAATGGTCTGGTTCGGAATCTGCGGCTTCTTCTAAGCCAAGTAATCCCTCTTTACGCGCGACAATACTCCAGTTGATGATCTTTCTGACCCCAGCCATCATATTATCAACAGGCGGCTTCACAACCCACCAACTCAACTTCATGCCGAGTAAAAAGGTCTTTGAGGAAGACTGCAACATAACGGCACCAAAGGTACCACCAAACACAATTAGAGCCGCCGGTGCGTCCAACAGTCCACTGACACTCCCGCCCTCAATGTATTGCCCGCCAAGAATGGCAATCAAAGCTAATGTAAATCCAATAATACTGAGCCTGTCCAAAACCAGAACACCTTTTAATAGTTATTCGATTGTTGGCCTCAAGGGCCTTCCGATAAGGTTATCGGCAGGTTTAGCGATGACCTGAGTAATGACTCAAAAGACCTGGCACATCAAGTATCAACGCAATACCGCCATCAGAAGTGATTGTTGCACCTGCCATGCCCGGTGTACCGGATAAACTGGCCCCAAGTGCCTTAATAACAACCTCTTCCTGACCCAACAGAGAGTCTACAACAAATCCAACGCGTTTATCACCTGCCTGATAGATGACCACATGGCCCTCTTTCTTGGTGGCCGTAGGATCGGCACCACGAACTAGCCAATGCTCAAGATAGAATAATGGAATCGCTTTTTGCCTTACGATGATGGTTCGTTGACCATCAACCGTGTTGGTGCGACTAAGATCAAGATGAAATATCTCATTAACACTGGCCAGTGGAAGAGCAAAGGTCTGTCCACCAACAACGACCATCAGTGTGGGCATAATCGCCAGTGTCAGAGGCACCTTAATTTTAATGGTCGTACCCACACCCATCTCAGAGTCAATATCAATCGAGCCATTGAGTTGAGTAATCTTGGTTTTGACAACATCCATGCCCACACCACGACCTGACACATCGGATATTTCCTTTTTGGTCGAGAACCCGGGCGCAAAGATGAGGCTATAACATTCCTTATCAGTTAAGCGGTCAGCTGCCTCACTATCCATGAGACCTTTTTCAACTGCAATGCCGCGTAATACCTCGGCATTCATGCCTCCACCATCATCAACAATTGACAACAGAATATGATCACCTTCCTGTGTGGCAGATAGAGTCACATTACCGACTCGATCCTTCCCTGCTGCTTCACGAACATCCGGCTTTTCTACGCCGTGATCGACTGAATTTCTGACCAAATGCACCAATGGATCAGCTAGCGCCTCGACCAGATTTTTATCCAGATCGGTTTCTTCACCGACCAAGGACAGCTTAATTTCCTTTTTAAGGCTACGTGCCAGATCTCTGACGACGCGTGGAAAACGGCCAAACACCTTTTTAATGGGTTGCATGCGGGTTTTCATGACTGCCGCCTGCAGTGAACCGGTCACCAAATCGAGGTTTTGCGCTGTTTGTGACAAGCCCTCATCGTTAATATTCATTTGCAGAATATTTAACCGATTCCTTACCAGTACCAGCTCTCCGACCATGTTCATGATATCGTCAAGGCGCTTAGTATCAACACGAACGGTCGATTCGGCGCTAGCTGCCTTACTGGCCGGCTTTGCTTTAGCCGGTGAAGGGGCTTTTTTAGCCGCAGGTTTTGGTTCTTTTTTCGGGGCTGGTTTAGGTTTTGGCTTAGGCTCTGCTTTGGTTTTTTCAGTTGGCTCATCGTTGCCTGATGTTGGCCCTTTACCCTTGCCATGAATTTCATCGAGTAATGAGTCAAACTCATCATCGTCCATCAGCGCATTGTCATCAGCTGCCTTGGCCGGCTGTGTTTGCTCTGATTTGGCGGTTTCTTCTGTGCCTTGTCCGGGAGTGCCTCCCTTACCATGCAATTCGTCCAATAAGGCTTCAAAATCATCATCGGTCATATCACCCGATGCCGAAGCCTGAGCGCTTTGATTCGCCTCTGTTGCAGGCTTGGGATCATCCGATGAGCCCGGTGTTCCGCCCTTGCCATGCAGTTCATCTAGCAAGGCTTCAAAATCATCATCGCTCATATCACCCGAGTCACCACTCGATGATGCTTCCGGTTCTGGCTCAGGTTCAGGCTCAGGTTCAGGTTCTGGCTCTGGCTCTTCGCCCTCGGGAACACTGAAATTATTAAGTTGATCGATTAGCTCTGGCGCTGCAGCTTCCGGCTCTTCGCGCTGTTTGATATTTTCAAACATGTCATTGACCGAATCAAGCGCCTGAAGAATGACATCCATCAGTTCAGCTGTCACTGAGCGTTGTTGATTACGAAGTAGGTCAAAAATATTTTCAGTGATGTGGCTGACATGGACCAGATTATCCAGGCCTAGGAAACCGGCCCCGCCTTTGATGGTGTGAAACCCTCTGAAAATCGCATTCAGCAGGTCAGGATCATCAGGGTTATTTTCAAGATCGACTAATTGTTCAGACAAAGACTCGAGGATTTCACCTGCCTCGATTAGGAAGTCTTCCAGTAGCT
>CAZLIR010000080.1:0-9020 GCA_964559635.1 uncultured Enterobacterales bacterium | reverse complement strand
ACCTTTTACTTGTGGATAAATCTAATAAGTTATTTTAATTCAAGAATTTAAGCTGATGATAACTTTGTTGTTAACTCTTGTAATTTTGTTGTTTAATCTAGTATAAATTGTTTATTAAATCACAACATTGCAGGATTACCTCAATTATTCACAAAAAATACAGTGAAATTAAACATATTTGATTGTGGGCAATATTTTAATTGTTTATTTTTTCTCTTTGGGTTTTAATATAACAACCCTTGAGATTTGATTATTTCAAGAAAAACAACAAAAAATGTGTATAAGTTACTATTTAGTAACAACTTATTGGAAGAAGTTAATGGAAACTATTTGGCAGTCTTGCTTAAAATCAATTCAAGGTGAGATACCAGCACAACAGTTTAATACTTGGCTTAAACCACTACAAAGCGAAGAAACAACGGAACAACTCATTTTATTCGCACCGAACATTTTTGTTATGGATTGGGTGCAGGACAAATACCTTCCTAAGTTGCGCGATATTGCGCAAATGTATGCCAGGAACACAGATTATGCCGTAGAAATTAAGGTGGGCTCACTCGAAGTGATCCCCAAAGCACCGGCTTCTCAATCGACAAAGAAAACTACAACAACCGTTACGAGTGAGCAAAAAGCACATAAAACGAACTTGAATCCTGCTTTTCGATTTGAAACGTTTGTTGAGGGTAAAGCAAATCAGCTGGCATTAGCTGCTGCACGACAAGTAGCAGAAAACCCTGGTGCAGGCTATAACCCGTTCTTTATATATGGCGGCGTAGGTTTGGGTAAAACCCATCTGATGCACGCTGTTGGTAATGAGATCCTCAAACAACGTAAAGACGCAAAAATACTGTATTTACACTCAGAGCGATTTGTCGCTGACATGGTTAAGGCGCTGCAAACCAACACCATCGATCGTTTTAAGAAGTACTATCGATCATTAGATGCGTTGTTAATTGACGATATTCAGTTCTTTGCAGGAAAAACTGTCTCTCAGGAAGAATTCTTCCATACTTTCAATGCTTTACTCGAGGCTAATCAGCAGATTATTCTGACTTGTGATCGTTATCCCAAGGATGTTGATGGTTTAGAAGATCGTTTGAAATCGCGGTTTGGGTGGGGGTTAACTCAGGCGATTGATCCTCCGGAATTAGAAATGCGTGTTGCCATTTTAATGAGTAAAGCACAAAAAAGCGGCATTGAACTGGCCGATGAAGTGGCATTTTTCATCGCTAAACGGATCCGCTCTAATGTTCGCGAGTTGGAAGGCGCATTAAAGCGAGTTATTGCTAACGCAAACTTTACCGGGCGTGAAATTAGTATGGATTTCGTGCGAGAAGCACTAAAAGATCTCATTGCTGCACAAGATAAACGAATAAATATACAAAATATTCAAAAAACTGTCTCCGAATATTATAAAATCAAAGTTGGTGATTTATTATCTAAGCGTCGCTCACGATCTGTTGCTAGACCGAGACAAATGGCGATGGCATTAACGAAAGAGCTAACCAATAAAAGTTTGCCAGAAATAGGGGATGCATTCAGTGGTAGGGATCATACAACTGTGCTCCATGCGTGTAGAAAAATAAAGCAACTAGCAGAAGAAAACAGGGAATTAAAAGAAGATTACCATAACTTACTTAGAATTCTGTCTAGTTAATACTGGAGAATAATAATATGCGTTTTACCATCAGTCGAGATAGCTTAATTGCACCATTGCAATTGGTCAGCAATGCGGTAGAAAGACGGCAAACACTTCCTGTGTTGTCTAATATACTCGTTGTTCTGGACGATCAAGAGCTGACGCTTACAGCAACAGATTTAGAAGTAGAGCTGGTCGCAAAAGTTGCGATCCCTGAATCTGGTGAGTCGGGACAGATCACTGTACCAGCACGGAAATTTCTCGATATTTGCCGCAGCCTACCACCAAAAGAAATCGATTTTGTCTATGAAAATCAAAAGGTTACGTTAAAGTGTGGTGCAAACAAGTTTACTCTTTCTACTATCGCAGCAGGAGAGTTTCCCGCCATTGATGAGACGGTTGGTACACATACTATGCAGGTTAACCAAGCGAAACTAAAGTCGCTGATGGACCGAACTGCATTTGCAATGGCGCAACAGGATGTGCGTTATTATCTCAACGGCATGTTATTTGAGATCAATGCTAACCAGCTTAAGTCAGTGTCTACCGATGGTCACCGATTAGCACTTTCGGAGCTGAGCTTCGATGCAGAAACTGAAGCAAAAACTGAGGCAATTATCCCTCGGAAAGGTATTACTGAATTACAAAGACTATTGGATGATACAGATGAAAACCTGGAAGTTGTTCTGGGCACCAATCATCTTCGTGTTACAACGGCTGGGTATGTTTTCACATCAAAACTGATTGACGGTAAATTTCCGGATTATGATCGTGTGTTACCTAAGAATGGCGACAAGCAACTGATATCAAACCGCGAAGATTTGCGCGATGCCTTCGCGCGTGCGGCCATTCTCTGTAATGAGAAATACCGCGGTATTCGCATGAACCTCAGCTCAGGAAACCTTACAATCACAGCCAACAATCCAGAGCAGGAAGAAGCGGTTATTGATCTGGCAGTTGATTACACAGGTGAAGACCTTGAGATAGGGTTTAATGTCAGCTATGTTCTCGATGTGTTGAACACACTCAAAACAGAGCAGGTTCAGTGGACTCTTGGAGATTCAAACTCATCGGCTTTAATTGAGGGTGTGTCAGACGAAATGACATCGTTATATGTTGTCATGCCTATGCGTCTGTAATATCTACGATCATATAACAACATGATTAATCAGTTGCGATATGATGCAATCCGCAATCTCAAACCTGCTGCAATAACGATTAACGCCCGTTTGTGTCTGTTTTATGGTGATAATGGCGCCGGAAAAACCTCGGTATTAGAAGCGATCCATTTGTTAGGAACCGGCCGCTCGTTTCGCACACATCAAATTTCACAAGTGATCAACAATGAAGCAAAATCACTTAATAGCTTTTGCCAGTTGAGTCACGGTGACAAAATCGGTGTTAGCAGAAGCCGCCAAAATGATTACGAAATTCGAATTAATCAAGAATCCAAACAACGACTATCAATACTGGCGGAATATTTACCAATACGCGTAATGACGCCAGAAAGCTTTTTATTACTTACATCGGGCGCACAAGCACGTAGGCAGTTCCTGGATTTCTGTGTGTTCCACGTGGAACATTCCTTTGCCAACGACTGGCAGCAATACAACCGCTTAATTAAACAAAGAAACGCGCTTCTTAAGCAAGGGGAGAGCTATGAAGCCTTCCTATACTGGGATAATCAAATCATTCCACTGGTGGAAAAAATTACTACAATCCGAGAGTCCACCTTTCAGCAGATAATCCCTTATTTTAATCACTATCAAAACAGATTTTTACCACAATACAAGGTACAATACAGCCTTGTTAAAGGACTGTCAGACACAGACATTAAAAAGCAATATCAAGACAGTTTTGACACGGACAGACGATATGGTTTTACAACGATCGGACCGCACAAAGCTGATATTAGGGTGACCATAGATAACGATAGTGCGCACCAGGTATTATCACGGGGTGAACTAAAAATGTTGGTAGCTAGTTTGATACTAGGACAGGTCAAGTGGCTGGTTGATCGTGGAACAGACAATTATCTGCTGCTTGATGATCTAGCATCAGAATTAGATAAACACAAACAAACGCTGGTACTAAACGAGATTAATAAACTCGCAGGCTTGCAGACATTCGTGACAGCAATAGAAAAACCTGAGTTCTTTCAAGGGCTGTCACAAGACGACTATCAAATGTTCCACGTGGAACATGGGATGTTAGAGGAAAAATAGGAAACAACGTAAATGGCAGAAGAATACGATTCTGGTGATATTAAAGTCCTGAAAGGACTCGACGCGGTACGCAAAAGACCAGGCATGTATATTGGCGACACAGACGACGGCACGGGTCTACATCATATGGTGTTCGAGGTGGTCGACAACTCGATAGATGAAGCGCTCGCGGGCCATTGCTCAGAGATTCAGGTCATAATCCATACCGATAATTCAATTACGGTCCGTGATAATGGTCGTGGTATTCCGGTTGCTATTCATCCGGAAGAGGGCGTTTCTGCAGCACAAGTCATTATGACTGTATTGCATGCAGGCGGAAAGTTTGACTCCAATTCATACAAGGTTTCCGGCGGATTGCATGGTGTTGGTGTTTCGGTAGTTAATGCACTATCTAAAGAACTAACCCTCACCATCAGAAGGGAAGGCAAGGTTTGGGAGCAAACCTATGTCCACGGTGAGCCTCAGGCTGATATAGCAGTCACCGGAACAACAGAAAACACGGGTACGGAGGTCCACTTTTTACCCAGCGGAGACACCTTTACAAACATTGAGTTTCACTACGACATTCTGGCTAAACGCCTCAGGGAACTGTCATTCCTCAACTCGGGTGTGAACATTCTATTGGTAGATGAAAGAACCGATGAACAAGACCGCTTTAAATATGAGGGTGGAATCTTGGCCTTTGTTGATTTCCTCAACAAAAATAAAACACCCATACACGAGGACATCTTTAGTTTCACACAGTTCAGAGAAAAAGACGGTATTACAGTAGAAATTGCCATGCAATGGAATGACTCTTTTCAGGAGAACATTTTCTGTTTCACTAATAATATTCCACAACGCGATGGCGGCACCCACTTAGCTGGTTTCAGAGCGGCCCTAACCAGAACCCTCAATAACTACATTGAACAGTCAGGCCTCAACAAGAAAGGCAATATTTCAACCACGGGCGATGACGCTAGAGAAGGCTTAACGGCGGTTATCAGCGTTAAAGTGCCAGATCCGAAATTCTCCTCGCAAACCAAGGATAAGTTAGTTTCCTCAGAAGTGAAATCTGCGGTAGAACAAGCGATGTCAGAAAAGCTGAAAGAATTCCTTATGGAAAAACCTCAATCAGCTAAATCGGTCGTTACTAAAATGGTTGATGCAGCGCGCGCCCGTATAGCGGCACGCAAAGCACGAGAAATGACACGCCGAAAAGGGGCGTTGGATATAGCCGGTTTGCCAGGCAAACTCGCGGACTGCCAGGAAAAAGACCCGGCGTTATCAGAACTCTACATAGTGGAGGGTGATTCCGCGGGGGGCTCAGCAAAGCAGGGTAGAAACCGAAAGTATCAGGCAATTTTGCCTCTGAAAGGTAAGATCCTGAATGTTGAAAAGGCGCGTTTCGATAAGATGCTCTCCTCACAGGAAGTGGGCACGCTCATTACCGCTCTCGGTTGCGGTATCGGTCGAGAAGAATACGATCCGGAAAAGGTGCGTTATCACTCCATTATCATCATGACGGATGCGGATGTAGACGGTGCACATATTCGCACCCTGTTATTGACTTTCTTCTTTAGGCAAATGCGCGAATTGATTGAGCGCGGCTATATTTACATTGCCCAGCCGCCGCTATACAAGGTCAAAAAAGGCAAGCAAGAGCAATATTTAAAAGACGATGCAGCACTGGAAGATTACATCTGCGCGCTGGCGCTTGATAGTGCCTCTTTAGTGCCGTCAGAGGAAGCGCCTGCCATACAGGGCGTTAGTTTAGAGAACCTGATTAACCAATATCGCCAAGTTCGCGGCATTATCCGTAGACTAACTAGAAAATATCCCGAAGCAATTCTAACCAGCCTAATCAAGCTCCCCAAGGTGAGTAAAGACTTACTAACATCAAAAGAGTCTATGCAATCTTGGGCAGACAGCTTGCAACAAGAGTTGGATTCCGGAGAAAAACAAGAAAGCACGCAGTATGACGTGGTGTTGACGGAGGACCTTGAGCGCAATATGTATATTCCTGAGGTTGCGATCCGTCATCACGGTGTAGAGAACAATTACCGCCTAAACCGCGACTTGTTCAAGTCAGGCGAGTATCAGAGCCTGAAAGAGTATGGTGAAATAGTTAATGATCTGATTCAGGATGGTGCGACAGTCGTTCGTGGTGACAAGTCTGAACCGATCAACTCATTTGAGCAAGCCTACGACTGGCTTATTCAGGCGGGTAGAAAAGGCCAGACCATTTCTCGTTATAAGGGTCTTGGTGAAATGAACCCCGATCAGTTATGGGAAACAACCATGGACCCAGAGAATCGTCGTATGATGCAGGTTACCATTGAGGATGCCATTGCTGCAGATCAGTTATTCACTACACTGATGGGTGACGAAGTAGAGCCACGCCGAGACTTTATTGAATCAAATGCTATGTCAGTGGAGAATCTGGACGTTTAAATTCGTTTACTAGTCCAGTAGGTTCGCAACAAAACCAGCCAGATCATCAAACACCGGAACATTAACATCAGACCAGTTATGCTGTTGTAATGTTCTAGTTCCTTTGCCGGTGCGCACGAGAGCTGGTTTGCAGCCCGCATTCAAAGCACACTGAACATCGCTCATAGCATCGCCAACAAACCAGGTATCAGTCGCGATGGCTTCAAATTGCGCAATCAATGTTAGTGCCATGCCTGGTGCTGGCTTGCGATTGGGGCCGGGATTATCTGGATGATCCGGGCAAAAAAGCAACTGATCAATGTGTGCATTATGGTGCAGTAGGTGATCGGTCATCTTGGCATGGATGGTTGCCAAAACAGCCTCATCAAAGTAACCTCGGCTGATCCCTGACTGGTTGGTCGCTATTGCAACCTTGTATCCCGCCTGATTTAGCCGGCTGACCGCCTCGGCAGCGCCAGGGATCGGGAGCCATTCGTCAGGATGTTTAATATACTGATCCGAATCCTCATTAAGCACGCCATCACGATCGAGAATAATGAGTGGACTAGTCATTACTTTTGCAAGTTAGAGATATCTGCAACCGCTAAAAACAGTGCTCTTACTGCGTTCAGCAAGGCAATGCGGTTAGCTTTAATGCGCTCATCATCGACCATTACCATGACGTCTGCGAAGAAAGCGTCTAGTGGCTCAGCAAAACTCGCGAGCTGTTCAAGAGCGGCAACATAATTGTGGCCCTTGCACAGGGCGACAACATCATCTTGGTTGCTTCTGTAAACGTCATACAGCCGGGTTTCTGCCTCATCTTGTAGAAGGTCCTCGCTGACAGACGAACTTATCTCAGAGGCGTTCTTAGAGAGTATATTGGCAACGCGTTTGTTTGCAGCAGATAGAGTATCTGCCTGTGGCAATTCAGCAAACGAACGAACCGCAGCTATACGACGATCAAAATCGGTCGGGTTAAAGATGTTTAGCGCCTCTACAGCACCGATCATTTGCGCTGTGAAGCCCTTATCTAGATATAAGGCTCGATTACGAGAGCTGAAAAACTCGAGCAGTTGTTGCTCTGTCTCGGCGCTAACCTCAACACCGTTATAAGCGGCGAGCGCTGTCTGGATCATCGTTTGTATATCGAGATCGATCGCATGCTCTTGAATAATACGAACAATCCCCAACGCAGCACGTCGTAAGGCATAGGGGTCTTTATTGCCGGTAGGTAATTGACCAATGCCAAAAATACCAACGAGTGTATCAATCCGATCGGCTAAAGCGAGCGTGATCCCAACCTTCGTCTGTGGCAGAGCGTCGGCTGCGGACTTAGGTAAGTATATCTCCTCAAGTGCCTGACACACATCCGCAGGAAGGCCTTCATTTTGAGCATAATAATTACCCATTATGCCCTGCAGGTTGGGAAATTCTCCCACCATTTCAGACACAAGATCGGCTTTGCAAATCTTGGCCGCTTGCGCGACATCCGCTTCTTTCGCGCCGGTTGTGCCCGCAAGCACAAGAGCGACAGTTTCCACACGCCGACACTTATCAGCCACAGATCCAAGCTTCGATTGAAAGACTATGCTCTCTAGTTTCTTGCTTTTCTCAGTAAGTGATTGCTTACTATCTTGATGAAAGAAGAACTTGGCATCTGCCAGGCGAGGACGAATGACGCGCTCATTACCCTCTATAATTGCAGCAGGATTAGTGCTCACCAGGTTAGATATGGTAATGAATCGATTCGCCAGCTCGCCGCCTTCGGTTAACAGGTGAAAATACTTTTGGTTTTTAGCCATGGTAGAAATGAGTGCTTCTTTGGGAACACTCAAAAACGCCTCTTCAAACTGACCCATTAAAGCAACAGGCCACTCGACCAGCGCCGAAACCTCATCCAGCAAGTCGCTATCAATCACCGCGGTCAGACTGTTCTCTTGTGCGATGAGATTTACCTGCTCGGTGATAATTGCTTTACGCTCGTTTTGATCAGCAATTACATGCGCTTCTCGGAGCGCACCTGCATATGCTGCAGGGGCAGTTATTGTAATTTCACCCTCTGACATAAATCGGTGGCCGCGCGTTGAGTTAGTCGAACGACAACCAAACAACGTCATGTCGAGCACACGGCCTCCCATCATCGCAACAATCCACTTTACTGGTCGCACGAACGTCTCGTCGCGGTCACCCCAACGCATCCCTTTTGGGATCGGCAACGATGCTAAGGCCTTTTCTATGATCGGCACGATGAGTTGCTCAGAGGACTCCCCTTTGTTTTTAATAACAACCCCAAGTCGTACACCCTTGTCTGTGTCAATGTCTTCTAGATCAGCGGCACACAAACCACATGACCGGGCAAATCCTTCCGCGGCTTTCGTTGGCTTACCTTCGCTATCGAACGCAGCAGCAAGTGCAGGTCCTAGCCGGGTTTGCTCAGAGTCAGGTTGTGATGTTGCCAAGCCAGAGATCACAATAGCGAGCCGACGAGGCGAGGCATAGCCGGTTAGTTGGTCATAATCGAGTTGCTGTGCTGAAAGCTCATTTTTGATGCCATCATAGAATGCCGCCGATAATGTGCTCAAGGCAGTCGGTGGCAACTCCTCGGTTCCTAATTCAAAGAGAAAATCTAGTCTATCCATGGCATCAACCCTCCTGCTTAGCTGTCTGCTGACACAGCGGGAACGATAGTGCCTCACGACTATCGTAATAGGCTTGAGCCACTGCTCGGGCTAGTGTTCTAA
>CAZLIR010000079.1:0-9114 GCA_964559635.1 uncultured Enterobacterales bacterium | reverse complement strand
GGTGCATTGTTCTTAGGTGTCGGTGTGTTATACGACCGACTGCATAGCCGCAATATTGCTGATTATGGTGGTGTGGCTAACAAGATGCCCGTATTCGCAGCCTTCTTTATGCTCTTCGCAATGGCGAACAGTGGTCTACCGGGTACTTCAGGCTTCGTCGGTGAATTCATGGTTATCTTGGCCGCATTCCAAGAAAGCTTCTGGTATGCGCTTCTTGCAGCGACAACTCTTATCTTAGGTGCGGCGTACAGCTTATGGATGTACAAGCGAGTTATCTTTGGTGACGTCGCGAGTGAGAAGGTTGAGTCGTTAGAAGATATTAATATGCGAGAGACAGTGATTATGGTCTTGCTCGCAGTCATGGTGCTAGGTTTTGGTTTATATCCTGCACCACTTGTCGAAATTATGGACGCATCAGTGACACACCTACTTGAGTGTGACATTCAGTCTAAGTTACCTGGTATCGTCGGAGGAGCTTGTTCCTAATGTTTGAAACACCTGATTTAAACCTCCTTACAACTGAGATATTCATGCTCATCATGGCGTGTGTGGTGCTGGTAGCGGATCTGTTTGTTAAGGATAAAGAGCATACCCTGACATACTATCTAACCTTGGTAACGATGGCGGCGGGTTTTTACTTAACTGCCCAGAATGGCCTGGTTGTGACGCCTGAGATTGCCTATGCCGGAACCTATATCCAGGACAGTATGAGTATTTTGCTCAAACTGGCGATATTCATTATTGCATTCATCGTAACAATCTACTCTCGTCCCTATATCAACGAGCGTGCCATTCTTCGTGGTGAGTATTACATGCTGGTCGTGTTTGCCACACTAGGCGCGTTAATACTCGTGTCTGCGCATAGCTTATTGACCATATATCTTGGTCTGGAGCTCATGACACTATCCACCTATGCCATGGTTGCAAGTCATCGTGATTCGTCTGAAGCCAGTGAAGCCGCGATGAAGTATTTCGTTATGGGTGCGGTTGCGTCTGCCTTTATGCTTTTCGGTATGTCACTCGTGTACGGTGGTGCAGCAACATTAGAGATTGGTCAGATTGCCGATGCCATGGTTGATAGTCCAAGCCTGTTATTTGGTATGGGACTCGTATTCATGGTCTCAGGGATTGCCTTTAAGTTAGGTGCGGTACCATTTCATATGTGGATCCCCGATGTGTATCAGGGCGCGCCAACTTCAGTTACAGCTTATATTGGTTCAATTCCCAAGGTAGCTGCCTTTGGTATGGTCATGCGAATTTTAGTCGAGGCATTACCGGGTCTGGAAGATAACTGGATGCTCATGCTGATCATGCTCAGTGTTCTCTCAATGGCTCTTGGTAATATCACAGCGATTGTTCAGTCGAATATCAAACGTCTGTTGGCCTATTCAGCGATCGCTCATATCGGATATTTCTTGCTTGGTATGATCGCCGGTACCGCTGATGGTTACTCAGCCTCAATGTTCTATATTCTAGTGTATGCACTGACCACCATTGCTGGTTTCGGGGTGATTATCTTTATGAGTCGAGCCGGTTATGAGTGCGACACTCTGGATAATTTCAAAGGACTCTGGCAACGTAGCCCATGGTATGCGTTGATGATGCTTATGACCATCATGTCGATGGCTGGTGTACCACCATTTGTCGGTTTCTGGCCGAAGCTTGAGGTGATCATGGCGGTCATTAATGCCGATAAAGGACTCGTTTGGTTAGCCATTCTGGCTATGGTGTTCTCAATCATTGGTGCCTTTGTTTATCTGCGCATCGCCAAAGTGATGTTCTTTGACAAGCCGGAATCTGAAGAGGCGATTACCTCGGATCTCAGCATGCGTGTAACCCTCAGCCTCAATGGCATCTCAATGCTTGTGCTAGGACTATTCCCTGCGGTTATCCTTAATTACTGCATCGCGGTATTCGCCTAACACAATAAGCTGGCTTGCAGTCTTATAGACTAGCAAGTTAGTTAGCCTTCTAGTTAGTTAAAGCCTCAGTAGCTGACCAGTTACTGGGGTTTTTTAATGCCTTGAATTTAAATAATTAAGCGCCAGATCTTATACATTCAAATTCAACGGATATACAGCATGACTGATCAAGCCTACACACCGCCAAAAGTCTGGACCTGGGATGAATCGAGTGGTGGCAAATTTGCTGCGATTAATCGACCTGTCTCTGGGTCAACTCATGAAAAGGTATTGCCGCGTGGCGAGCATCCACTGCAACTGCACTCTCTGGCGACTCCCAATGGCCAGAAAGTCACCATCATGCTGGAAGAACTTCTTGAGGCAGGTCACACAGAAGCAGAATATGACGCATACTCAATTAACATTCTCGAGGGCGACCAGTTTTCCTCTGGATTTGTCGACATCAATCCGAATTCTAAGATACCGGCATTGATGGATTATTCCACTGAGCCACCAACCAGGCTGTTTGAATCCGGTTCCATATTGCTCTATCTGGCAGATAAATTTAATGCCTTTATACCAGCCGATCCTCAGCATCGTGCAGAGTGTTTGAACTGGCTGTTTTGGCAAATGGGAAGTGGGCCTTACCTTGGCGGTGGCTTTGGCCATTTTTACGCCTACGCTCCCGAGAAGTGGCAGTATCCTATTGATCGCTTTGCGATGGAGGTAAAACGACAGCTGGACGTACTGGATAAACAACTAGCCGAGAATACCTATATCGCTGGTGAAGACTACAGTATTGCCGATATGGCAATCTGGCCATGGTATGGCGGTCTAGTGACCAATCGCTTATATGATGCCGCCGAGTTTTTGGATGCCTCGTCGTATAAAAATGTTGTACGGTGGAATGAATTATTAGCGAGCCGACCTGCTGTTAAACGCGGTGTGATGGTAAATAAGAGTTGGGGCGACGAACAACATCAGTTACCAGAACGTCATGATGCCAGTGATTTTGAGTTAAAAACAGTCGATAAACTTAAGGATTAATCGCTATTTGGCGGCCAAGGACGCATCTCATCCGCCGCGATCCAGGCTTTTACCCAGTCCGGTAATTCAGGCTGCCAATCTTCTGCCCCAAGCGCTTCAATGACACGGTCGGTACTGACTGCACGTCCTCTCTCTGTGACGCAGGTTCGAAATAAACCATTCGAGGCTGCCTCACCCTTTACCCACATGGATTGTGACATATAGATCCAGCGCTCATCGTAACCAACTGCCTGTGTCTTTATGGTGATTTTACTGGGGAAATGTACGCGCTTACGAAAGCGATTCGAGCCACCAGCAACTGCCAAACCCCAGCGATTTCTTCTGAGCGCCTTGATGAGTCCGCATCGAAATGCCAGATCCATTCGACCAATGTCATACAGAGTGAGAACGCGACCATTATTGACCTCTAGCTGCAGGTCAAGATCCCAGGGACGACAATAGAAACTGACTTCACTCATTTCATCAAATCGTAGTCTGGGTCGACTACGCTGATGAACAGCCATCTTTATCAGGCGAAACAGGGGGAACATCGATATTAGTCGATTGAGTCTAGGAGCGTAGCAATGACATCACTGATACCATGCTCATTAAGATTAATACGTTCTTTCAGTACCAAACTCGAGCCGTGTTCAATGTATCTGTCCGGGATCCCGATGTTACGGATCTGGCTCGCTTGCCCCGAGTTAAGTAAGTACTCATTAACTGCACTACCAGCACCACCCATGACAGCATTTTCTTCCACAGTTACCAATGCTGCGTGGCTTGCTAACATGGTGTCGATCAAATCGGTATCCAGCGGCTTTACGAAGCGCATATCAACAACCGTTGCATCATGACGCTCAGCAGCTGCCAGTGCGTCCGGTAATAGATGTCCAAAATTGAGCACAGCCACCTTTTTGCCTTCTCTGACCACTCGACCTTTGCCTATCGGCAGTTGAGTCATTTCCTTATCTGGTACTACACCGATTCCACCACCTCGTGGGTAGCGTATCGCGGCTGGGCCACTGAAATGGTATCCGGTATAGAGCATCTGTCGACACTCATTTTCATCAGACGGTGTCATCACAATGATATTGGGCACGCAGCGCAAATAACTCAGATCGAAGGCGCCGTTATGTGTTGCACCATCACCACCCACAATACCTGCACGATCAATCGCAAATGTTACATCCAGGTTTTGCAGACAGATATCATGAATGAGCTGATCATAACCACGTTGAAGAAAAGTTGAGTATATAGCTACCACTGGCTTTAGACCGTCAATGGCCATACCGCCCGCCAGCGTCACTGCATGTTGCTCAGCAATAGCGACATCGTAGTAACGATCAGGATAGGTTTTCGAGAATTTGACCATATCCGAGCCTTCTCGCATAGCCGGTGTGATGGCCGCTAATCTTGGCTCAACTTCTGCCATGTCACATAACCATTCGCCGAAGATATTAGAGTATGTTTTTGATGATGATTTGGACTTGGGTAAGCTCGATGCAGTCGGATCAAAAATTGGTACGCCATGGTAGCCAATCGGATCTTTCTCTGCAGGCTCATATCCTTTACCTTTGGTAGTGCCAATATGAAGTAGTTGACACCCTTTGAGTTGTAACATGTTTCTGATGGTTGGTACGAGCGCATCCAGATCATGACCGTCGACCGGTCCGATGTAGTTAAAACCCAACTCCTCGAATAGGGTGCCGGGCACAACCATACCTTTTAAGTGCTCCTCAACCTTGTGGGCAAAGTCACTGGCTCCGGGCATACGTTTCAATACCTTTTTGCCGCCATCTTTGATACTCGAATATATTTGTCCTGAGAAAATGCGTGAGAAGTAATTGTTCAACGCCCCGACATTTTCCGAAATCGACATTTCATTGTCATTAAGGATAACGAGCATATCCACGTTACAGGTGCTGGCGTGATTCATGGCCTCGAATGCCATTCCGGCAGACAGGGCACCATCACCAATCACGGCGACCACCTTGCGATCGATACCACGCTGCTTGGCTGCAATGGCCATCCCGAGTGCAGCACCAATCGATGTCGAGGAGTGTCCCACGGCAAAGGTATCATACTGACTCTCTCTCGGGTCAGGGAATGGACACAGGCCATCGGTCTGGCGAATACTACTCAGTTGATCTCTGCGACCAGTGAGAACCTTGTGCGGGTAGGCTTGATGACCAACATCCCAGACAATCCTGTCTTCAGGGGTATTAAGTAGATAATGTAGTGCGATTGTGAGTTCGACTGTTCCCAAGCCTGCGGCAAAATGACCACCACATTGACTGATGGTCTCGATCAGATACTGACGTAGTTCATCCGCTACCTGAGGTAACTGCTCGACTTCAAGAAGTCGCAGTTTATCGGGTGTTGTTAGATTATCTAATAGTTTAAATTGCGTCTGGTTCATACAATTAATATTGTCTTTCTATCATATATTTTGCCAAGGCCTCCAAGGCCTCGGTATTGTAAGGGATACGCTCTAAACTCAAAAGGGCTTCATCAATGAGTTGTTGGGCGTATTCTTTCGCCGCATCCAGTCCCATGAGAGCCGGAAATGTTGACTTATTCAGTTCTTCATCCGAGCCAGATGGTTTACCGATTACTTCGGTTTCACCTTCAATATCCAGAATGTCGTCTTTTACTTGGAATGCCAGTCCGATCCGATCAGCAAAGCGGTCAAAAGCTGCAATTATTTCTGCCTCATTGATCTGACTTGTTGCGACGGCCATTTTAACACAGGCGCTAATCAGGGCGCCGGTCTTCATGCGGTGCATGGCCTCTAATTGCTCGATGGACAACTTGGAATCAGTGGCAATTAAGTCAATCATCTGACCACCGCCCATTCCAACCGAGCCACTAGCATCCGTTAGTATTGTTAACAGCCTTATACGTTCAGATTCCACATCTGGAGATAATGGGTGGTGACATAAGATATTAAAACCAATGGTCTGTAATGCATCACCGGCCAGAATTGCAGTGGCCTCATCAAAGGCGATATGTGTGGTTGCTTTTCCACGGCGTAGATCATCATCATCCATGGCGGGTAAATCATCATGGATGAGTGAGTAGACATGGATACATTCAACGGCCAATGCTGAGGCATCGAGATCGGTCTTTTCAGCTCCGAGCGCATCGCCCACTAAATAGACAATTAATGGACGTAATCGCTTACCGGCATTCAGACTGGCATAACGCATTGCCCGATGCAATTTGGTTGGCTCTGTAGCTTCACTAGGTAGCCACTGATCCAATAGGGCATCTAAACGGCGACGACAGGATTCAATGTGTGTTGATAAGTTCACGGGCGGTTTGGGGTGAGAGAGTGATTAGTTGGCTGCTGTGCCGTCTGCATCAGGATTAAAATCCTGCAAATTGTCACCATTCTCAATATCAGACATGAGTATCTTGACCCGCATTTCCGCTTCTTGCAGTGTTTTTTGGCATTGGCCTGCCAATTTCATTCCCTGTTCGAACTCTTTGATTGAATTTTCGAGGGTTAATTCACCTTCTTCCATACGACTGACGATTTTTTCTAGTTCGTCGAGTTGTTGTTCGAAGTTGTCTGTCACGGATTCGCTCGATTTGGCCATTTGCTTTCAGGTAACTCGTTATGATTATTAAGGTGCATTTTCCCCGATTTCAGCACATTTATCTAGGGTTAGTTGGTGATCAGCACTCGAAATAGCGTTTGCTTTAAAATAGGATATACTACTAGTTATAAATCAAGGATTATTTAGCGAATTAACTGAGGAGTGATTTGTGGATTTAGCGACTCTTATCGGTATGATCGGCGCCTTTGCTATGGTTGTAATGGCCATGATGATCGGTGGTGGATTGGGTATGTTTGTTGATACCCCCTCGATCTTGATTGTACTCGTTGGTAGCCACTTCGTTGTACTTTCTAAATACGGAATGGGTCAGTTTATGGCTGCCTTCAGCTCTGGCATGAAGAGTCTGAACTTCAAAGGTGAAGAGCCACAAGAATTAATCGCTAAAATTGTTGAGTTGGCCGATGCTGCCCGAAAAGGCGGTTTGTTATCTCTCGAGAGTGCTGAAATTCCCAACGCCTTCATGAACAAAGGCATTAATCTATTAGTGGATGGCCACGACGGTGAAGTGGTAAAGCAAATCCTCACCAAGGAAGTTAAAATGGCCAGTGAGCGCCATCAAACCGGCGCAGGTATTTTCAAATCACTGGGTGATGTCGCACCCGCGATGGGGATGATTGGAACCCTCATTGGTCTGGTTGCCATGCTATCGAACATGGATGACCCGAAAGCCATTGGTCCGGCCATGTCGGTGGCACTCTTAACAACGCTTTATGGTGCCATAATCGCCAATATGTTTGCCTTACCTGTGGCAGACAAATGCATGTTGCGTGATGAGGAAGAGGGTGTAACTAACCGACTGATTATTGATGGTTTGTTATCCATTCAGGCTGGGCAGAATCCACGCGTTATCGAGCAAGCTCTGATGGGATATATCGAGGGAAATAAACGCCCGGCTGGTGAAGAGTAAGGTCTCACGTGAGCGACGATTTAGAAGAAAAAAAATGTCCCCCTGAAGGACTACCTGCATACTTCTCCACCTTTGCCGATTTAATGGCGCTGTTGATGTGTTTCTTCGTGCTGCTGCTCGCTTTCTCCGAATTAGACGTACGCAAATACAAGCAGGTCGCAGGTTCAATGAAAGATGCCTTCGGTGTGCAAAATCAGGTAGATGCCAAGGATATTCCGAAAGGTACCAGTGTTATCGCCAGAGAATTCTCACCCGGAAGACCATCACCAACCCTTATTAATGTGGTGCAGCAGCAAACCATAGACACCGATCGTCAGACACTCGACTTCACCGATGGGAAAGGCATAGATGACGAGGAAACTGATAGTGAACAGCTTGAGGATAATCAATTCGAGAGTAGTATGGTCGATACCACCTCGGAGAGTAATGAGCCGACCGAAGCGACCATAAAACTGGCACTCCAGGCTGCCAGAGAGATGCAGGAAGAACTTGAATCGGGGCAAATCGAACTGGTTGCGCAGGGTAAATTTTTAGTATTCCGAATTCGTGAGCAGGGGTCATTCCAGTCTGGTGAGGCCGATGTGCAACAAAGCTTCAGACCCGTGCTGAAGAAAATCAAAGAGCTACTCAAGAGCACAGAAGGTCGAATTACCGTTGCAGGACACACGGATAATCGACCCATCAGAACCCGTCGCTATCCATCGAATTGGGAATTATCCAGTGCTCGTGCAGCTGCGGTGGCGAGAGAGCTACTGGTTGATGATATAATCGATGATGAGCGTTTAAGAATCGTCGGGCACGGAGCAAATATTCCTGTGAAAGAAAATAATACACGTGATAATCGAGCCTATAATCGCCGGGTTGAGATTATCATCGTCCAAGGTGAAGAAGTCGTTGGTTCAGAAATTGGTATTATGAATGAGCCAGCAGATCAGGGAAATAATCCTAACTAGCCATCACCGCCATGGACAGTAAATCACTCGACTCACTCATGGCCTGTCACGAATGTGACTTGTTGGTTGAGCGCATCTCACTCGAGCCCAGACAACACGCCCACTGTCCCCGCTGTAATGCACTATTACATGTGGGACGTAAAGATCCCATTCTCACGACACTGATAGTGAGTCTCAGTGGGTTGTTATTAATTTATCCGGCCTACTTTTTACCCCTCATGGAGATGGGTGCTCTAGGACTTGCCAATGACACATCGATCATTGAAACCGTCATACCCCTGCTAAACGCCAGTTTCTGGATTCCAGCTGTTGCTTTATTGCTATTTGCCATCGTGTTTCCGGTATTGATATTGGCGCTGGGCTTTTGGGTATCAGTACATCTCTACATGCAACAGTTGCCGCAATACCTCATCCCCATGCTACGACTATTTGAATGGCTGATCCGTTGGGTGATGCCAGAGGTTTATGTCATCGGGATTATTGTGGCATTGGTGAAGTTACTAGATGACTTTAGTGTCATTGTCGGGGCGGGTTTAGTCAGTTTCTGTGTGATGATGTTTTGTAGCCTGTTGGTAACCACCACCGTATCCAGAAACCTGTTTTGGAGAGCATTACAGCATGCTAAATGATAACAAATCACAGGTGATCTCGGCTCGTGCTGCAGGACTAATTGGTTGTCATGTCTGCACCCGAGTCAATCC
>CAZLIR010000078.1:0-9137 GCA_964559635.1 uncultured Enterobacterales bacterium | reverse complement strand
TGCAAAAAGATCGAACCATCGACAGCTTTATTGGTCTTGAATATGAGGACTGTTGCTGGGCGGTACGACTTGTGTACCGACGTTATTTGAACATCCGTCTTGATTCCAGTGGTTTTGCGGTACCGGGAACGGGTGAATATAACAGCAGCATATTTTTTGAATTTATTTTAAAGGGCCTGACGAATCTGGGTAGACGACTGGATGTTGAGCGTGACATCTACGGCTATCAAGATCGGTTCGACCCAAAACAAAATTAACAGGTATTAGATTATGCGGCATTTAGGTGCTATCCAAAAGCTCATACTGTTGGGCATTATGTGTTTCTCACTGTCACTCACGGCAGAGATAAAGTGGCTTGATAAGGTCGTTGTGCTGGTTGAAGACGATGTTATCCTCAATAGCGAACTAGAGCGACGCACGGCAGCAGTCAAACAGCAAATTCAGGCCAGTGGTCAAACGCCGCCATCTGATGTTGCGATTAAAAAGCAGGTGCTTGAACAACTGGTCATGGAGTCAATCCAGTTGCAACGTGCACGTCGAGCCGGGGTACGTATTTCAGATGAGGAACTCAATGCCTCAATTGAGCGTATCGCAACCGGTAACAACCTGACCATTTCCCAGCTCAGTGAGCAACTTGAGAGTGATGGTGTTAAGTTCCCTATCTTCCGTGAGGATATCCGTAACGAGATCATGATCAGCCGGGTTCGACAGGGCTCTGTGAATCAGAAGGTATTTGTCTCCGAGCAAGAAGTTGATGATGTACTGAAACTCATCGAGGAGCAGGGCGCATCCAGTGTGCAATATAAAATTAGACATATGCTCATCGCCATCCCTGAGTCAGCCAATGCCGATGATATCGACGATGCACGTGAGAAGGCACAGAGTGTCCGCGATCGATTTGACTCTGGCACAGATTTCATCGGGATGATTCTGGCGGAATCTGATGGCAGCGATGCGCTACAGGGTGGCGATTTTGGCTGGCGTACCATCGAACAACTGCCGTCACTGTTCACTGATTCTGTGGCAGCAATGAAAAAAGGCCAACTATCAGAGGCTATTCGTTCACCGAATGGTCTGCATATTCTGTATTTGGAAGATCGTCGTGGTGGTGTTGAGACACAGATGGTTGATGAGGTTAACCTGAAACACATACTGGTCGAAGTGAACACCATTACCTCAGACGAGAAGGCAGAAGCGCAACTGCTCTCAATACGCAGAGAGGTCGAATCTGGCAACACTACTTTTGAAGAGCAGGCCAAGGTTTATTCTGAAGATCTCAGTTCAGCATCTGAGGGCGGTGATCTCGGCTGGGCTGCCCCATCAGCATTTCAGCGTCTGTATGGCAATGCGGTCGATGATCTGCAAGATGGTCAAATGAGTCAGCCGTTCAAGGCGGGTGCGGGTTGGTATCTGGTCAAGCGCATTGGCAGCCGTCAAACTGATCAGACCGAAGAATTTAAACGTAATCGTGCACGACAAATTTTGTTCCGACGCAAGTTCGATGAAGAACAAGAAGCGTGGATGCGCGAGATCCGTGAGCAGGCTTACGTCAAAATTCTGGACGAAGAACTCAAGGATTAAATGACTAAACAAGGGCCAATTCCGAGGTTGCTGATAACCGCCGGCGAACCCGCCGGCATTGGTCCCGAGCTTTGTCTTCGTATTGCCCAGGCAGCGTGGGATGCACATCTGGTAGTCTGTGCTGACCAAACACTACTCGAACAATACAATCAGCTGTGTCACTTAGGGGTAGAAATAATTCCCTGGCAGATAACGGATGATCTACCGCCCCACCAAGTCAATCGAATCTACTGCCATCATGTGCCAATGGCTGAAAATAATGTTCCAGGACAACTGAATGTCAACAATGGTGGTTATGTTCTGCAGACATTAAGCACAGCCGTTGATCTGGTGATGTCTGAGGTGTTTGATGCCTTGGTCACTGCACCAGTTCATAAGGGCATAATTAACGATGCCGGATTTAGTTTTTCAGGCCATACTGAATTCCTGGCAGATAAATCAAGCGGTGAGTCTGTCATGATGCTGACCTGCCCGGACTTCCGAGTGGCTTTGGTCACCACGCATCTACCCCTCAAGGACGTTTCTGCAGCGGTGACTGAGGCAAGTATCAATCGCGTTGTTCGTATTCTCGATACCGATCTGAAGCAGAAATATGGTATCAAGCAGCCGATCATCCATGTGTGTGGACTGAACCCGCATGCCGGAGAGGGTGGTCACCTCGGTATGGAAGAAATTGACACCATTATTCCAACACTCGAAAAATTACGTGCCGAGGGTTATCAGCTCAACGGTCCTTTGCCTGCTGATACGGCATTAACCCCTAAGGGTATGAGGGGGGCTGATGCCACATTAGCCATGTATCATGACCAAGGCTTGTCGGTATTGAAATACGCCGGATTCGGCGATTCAGTTAATGTCACACTCGGTTTGCCCTTTATTCGAGTCTCAGTTGATCATGGCACGGCCATAGACATCGCGGGTAAAAACTGTGCTGATCCCGGCAGTCTGAAAGCAGCAATTAATGAAGCGCTGATCATGACGCGTGCTCAATTGAGCGCCTAGATAGTGCTTGTTTTAGCCTGCATCAGTCGTGTAGGTTATACCGTGCAAGACAAATAATAATCATCAGGATTTTCTTATGTCATACAGAACTACGATACTTGTATTATCCACCTTGCTCCTAACCTCAATATCCGCCGCAGAGGATCCTTACCTTTGGCTAGAGAAGGTCGAGGGCAAAGAGGCGCTTGAATGGGTGACCGAGCAAAATGCCATTACCGATAAGTCATTAGCCTCAGATCCACTCTACCAAGAGCTGTATGAACAAGCCTTTGCTGTGCTGAGTCGTTCTGACAAACTGCCAAACATCAATGTTAAAGGTAACTGGGTCTACAATCTTCAGAAGAGCGATGATAACCCTCGTGGTATCTATCGTCGCACCAGTATGGAAGACTTTGTCAGTGGTAAACCCAAATGGCAGGCTGTATTAGATGTCGATAAGTTGTCGGAATCGGAAGGTCAGAAGTGGGTATTTCGAGGCATGTATTGCCTACCACCTGCCCATGAAACATGCTTGTTGAGTCTCGCGCCAGGAGGATCCGATGCCCATGTGTTGCGTGAGTTTGATCCGAACCTCGGGCGTTTTGTCGAGGGGGGATTTGAGGTTCCATTAGCCAAAACGCGTGTCTCATGGCTAACCGAAGACAAGGTGTTTATCGGCACTGATTTTGGTGAAGGCTCTCTGACTTCATCAGGCTATCCACGGATCCAAAAACTGTGGCTGCGTGGCACGGAATTATCGCAGGCGGAAACTGTGATGGAGGTACCGGTTGAATCTGTGGCGGCTTCAGCTATGAATTTGCGTCAGGACGATTCAGTCATCACCCTGTTTAATGACGGCTTGAGTTTTTGGACCAGTCAGTATTATCAACTCGATGATGCCGAATTAGTGAAATTACAATTACCCAATACCGCGCAAATAGTTGGCTTGTTTGATGGTCGATTCGTCATATCGCTCAAGGCTGATTGGAATTACGAAGATAACGTCTATGGTGCTGGCTCAGTGCTGTTAGCAGCGCCGCAAACACTGCAGTCGGGTAAGGGCGAAATCGAGCAGGTCGTGTCTCAGTCTCGTGAGTTTATTGTCGAGGAAATTCGTGTATCTGATAAAGGTATCGCCATTGTTGCGATGGAAGATGTCAAAGCCAGCCTGTATCTTTTCACCCACAATGGCAAAGCATGGAACAAACAGAAAGTGGCACTACCAGAGCAGGGTAAGATTAGTATTGCCGGTATGAATGCCGATACCATGATTGTACGTTATGAAGATTTCCTAACGCCTCCGACCCTATATTCAGTGGACAGCAAACTCGCTACCTCTGTGGTCATGCAACAACCAGCAACCTTCGACCGAACCAATATGATGGTGGAGCAGTTCTTCACCAAATCGGCCGATGGTACGCGCGTGCCATATTTTGTCATCCGGGATAAAAATCTAAAAATGGATGGCTCTAATCCAACTCATATTTTCTCATATGGTGGTTTCAGAAATGCTCTGCAGCCATCATATTCTGGGTCCTATGAAGCGCATAACGGAGTCTACGGCAAGATGTGGCTCGAACGCGGTGGTGTGTATGTTCTGGCTAACATTCGGGGCGGTGGTGAGTATGGTCCCCAGTGGCACGCAGCGGCATTACAGAAAAACCGGCCACGATCATTCGAGGACTTTGAGGCGGTGGCAGAGGATCTGTTCAAGCGCAAGATCACCTCGGCCAACAAATTAAGCATTGAGGGTCGCTCTCAGGGGGGGTATCTGGTTGGTGCACTCATGACCCGGCGTCCTGATCTGTACAATGCCGTTATATGTGGTGTGCCATTGTTAGACATGAAGCGCTATAACAAGTTGCTCGCCGGTGCCAGTTGGATGGCAGAGTATGGCAATCCAGACACCGATGACTGGGATTTTATGCAAGAGTGGAGTCCTTATCAGAATGTTAAAAAGGACGTCGACTATCCGGCTATTTTCTTCTTCACCTCGACCAAAGATGATCGAGTCCATCCGGGGCATGCCCGTAAAATGGCGGCCAAGATGAAGGCGCTAGGACAGGAAGTAGAATACTATGAAAATCTCGAGGGTGGTCATGTCGGTAGCTCCACAGCCAAGCAATTAGCAAAACGTGTCGCGCTCTCTTACACCCATTTATGGCGTCAGTCCGGCGCAGATTAATTACTGGCGGCAATGCCATTTCTTGTAACTGCGTGGGGTTGTAGTGTATAACCCCACAGTCTATCCACAAAAAGGTAATTATAATGACAACAAAATCACCTTCCTCTGATACGAGTTTTTTCGGTCATCCTGGCGGCTTACAAACACTGTTTTACACTGAAATGTGGGAGCGCATGAGTTACTACGGCATGCGTGCACTGCTTGTGTTATTTATGACAGCCACACTTCAGGAGGGCGGTCTGGCGCTAACGGTGGCTTCAGCCACTGCTATTTATGGCTTATATACCGGTGCGGTTTACTTCATGGGTTTACCCGGTGGTTGGATTGCCGATCGTCTGCTTGGGGGGCAGAAGGCAGTCTGGTACGGCGGTCTTATTATTATGGCAGGTCACATCGTGCTGGCCATCCCGGATGATCGCACATTCTTCGTGGGTCTGATTTTAGTGGTGCTCGGCACCGGGCTGTTGAAGCCGAACATTGGCGCTATGGTCGGACAGTTATATGAGGCGGGTGATTCACGCCGTGATGCCGGCTACACCCTGTATTACATGGGTATCAACATTGGCTCAATCATTGGCTATTTTGTGACTGGCTGGCTACAGGTCAATGCCGGGTGGCACTACGCCTTTGGTGCTGCTGCAGTGGGCATGGGCATTGGTTTAATCCAGTACCAGATTACTCTGCCGAAAATGGGCGACGTAGCAGCACAACCACCCCAGCCACTCAGTGACAAGTCGCGTAAGTTGAGCTGGACTGTCATTGCCGGCTTCTTAGTCGGTCTTACAGTACTCACAATGGCTGTCTTCTCAGGCGCAGTTGTCATAAATCCGGTCGAGTTAGCAACCTATGTACTGATCAGTATCACGCTTGTATTTTTGGTCTATTTTGCCGGTATTTTTGTCCTAGGTAATTTAACTGACGATGAAAAGAAGCGTATGTACGCGCTGTTTTTGATTTGCGTAGCATCGGCCTGTTTCTGGGCCGGGTTCGAACAAGCCGGATCGTCACTCAATTTATTTGGTCGTGATTATACGGATCGAATGATCGGTACATTTGAGATTCCACCGGCCTGGTTTCAATCAGTGAACTCCATTTTCATTGTTATCCTCTCGCCATTCTTCGCTGCGCTCTGGATCAATCTGGGTAAGCGCATGATGGATCCATCATATGGTGTGAAATGTGCCATTGGTTTGGTCATCATGGGTTCAGGATTCCTAGTCATGTTCTTCGCGGCGCAACATGCTGCCAGTGGTATGAAAGTAGCACCATACTGGTTGGTGACAACCTACTTCTTGCACACAGTCGGTGAGTTATGCCTAAGTCCAACCGCTCTTGCGGCAGTTAGTAAACTTGCACCGAAGCGTTTCGTCGGTCAGATGATGGGTGTCTTTGTGCTTACCTATGCTATCGGTAATGTGATTGCTGGTCTGTTTGCTGGAAACTTCGATCCAAGTCGATTGGATCAAATGCCTGATCTTTACATGCAGATCTTACTATTTTCATTAGCCATCGGTATTGTGGTTTATGTCTTCACATTCGTGACAAAACACTGGGAAAAACTGGCTGAAAAATAGTCTAAATCATGGATACAGGGGTCATCGCTGTTTTATAATCCGCGCATGATCCTTGTCATCGATAATTACGATTCGTTTACCTACAACCTGGTCCAGCAAATTGAGGGACTGGGTTTTCGCACGACCGTGTGGTTGAACGACCAGTGTGATCTCTCGCGGATTGAGGCTCTCAAGCCAGAACGTATCGTATTATCACCCGGTCCAAAGACACCTAATGAAGCCGGTGTCTGTTTAGAAGTGATCGAAGCCTATAAAAACCGTTGCCCGATCCTGGGTGTTTGTTTGGGACATCAGGCGCTAGGCATGGCCTTTGGTGCGAGTCTTGGACCGAGTAAGGATCCATTTCATGGCAGTCAGGTTGTGATTGATACAGAGCCATCGGTGTTATTTCAGAACCTGCCGCGACAAATTAAAGTCGCTCGATATCACTCCCTCGCGTTGCAATCAGCGCCTGATATGTTTCGCATTACAGCCAGAGACGAGCATGACGAAATCATGGCCATTGAGCATAAAGAGCAGCCTCTATTTGGGGTACAGTTTCATCCTGAGTCGTTCATGAGTGATAGCGGTAACGAAATTGTGCGGCAATTCTGCCAATATCCGCTGGCGTAGAAATTGATGCAACTGACTAGTCTCCACTCACAATACGATCTCCGAGCCATATTTCGGCGCTTGGAAACCGATATCTCAAAGGTATCCTATATCACTGGCTTTGGTGATGACTGGCATAATCTGCTAGCCATTAATCCGATTGATGAATTTACCCTCACTGGGTTGGCTGAACTACCACAGTTACATGACTTTATTGCCACGCATAAAGATCATCTAGTGGTTGGATACTTTAGTTACGATCTGGGTCTGGCATTACTTGAAATTCCCTCGCAACACACACTGCAGCAGCCGTTAATCCGACTCAGAGCCTATGACCAGTTCTTGAGCCAATCTGGCGAGGACTTACTCGGCTATCAATTGAGCCAGTCAGATTTAGACCAGTTTAGCCTGTCTGAGCACGACTCAATTTCTAAGCCTGAACTTAGTTGGGGGGCAGAAATACCACTCGATAAATATCTCGACGGTTTCAACACCATTCAGGATTATATTCGTGCAGGCGATATCTATCAGATTAATTATACCCATCAACTGCAGGCAAAGACTGAGCAATCGGGCCGGGATCTGTTCGCGCATTTCATGAAACATAAGCCGGTATCACATGCCGCCTTTTTGGGCTTTCCTGAACAGGAAATTTTGAGTCTTTCTCCTGAGGGCTTTATTCATGTTGATGGTCAAGATATAAGTACACAACCAATCAAAGGTACCCGTCCAAGAAGCGCGGATGATGCTGAGGACCGCCAATTGCGTGAACAGCTGATCACTAGCCAGAAGGAGCAGGCTGAATTATTTATGATTGTTGATTTGCTGCGCAACGATCTCGGACGGGTCTGTGAAACGGCGAGCGTGCGTGTCACGGATCCCAAAATTGTCACAGCCATGCCCAATGTTTGGCACACGCATGCCAATATCACGGGCCATTTGAAGCCAGAGATCTCCACCATGGATGCTCTGTTATCGATGTTCCCGGGCGGCTCGATAACCGGCTGTCCCAAACGTCGTGCCATGGAAATTATTGATGAGCTAGAAGCAACTAGCCGCGGCCTCTACACCGGCAGTATTGGCTACATCCTGCCGAGCGGTGAAGCATCATTTAACATAGCCATACGCACCATGATTAAGCGCGCTGAATCGATTAAACTAGGTATCGGTGGCGGCATAACCATCAAGTCTGATGGCCATGAAGAGTATGCAGAGACGGCAGCCAAAGCTGCGTTTTTTAGATAGTTCAATATTAAGGTAAATATGACCAAGTGCATCTTTAATAATCAATGGTGTGAGCTCGAAGAGTTAACCATTCCGATTCAATCAGATGCAGTGCAGTTTGGTACTGGATTATTTGAAACACTCAGAACCTATGGTAATAAACAACTCCCTTTTCTTGATAAGCACCTACAGCGATTATTCAGTTCAATAGTGAGTCTGAATCTAGCCTGTGACTATTCGCAATCAGACATTAAAGCGATGGTCATTCGTCTCGTTAATGCGCATGACACTGCGCTGCAACGGATAAAGATCTTAGTTATTCCGGAAGGTGTTTTAGTGACTTCGGTAAACCTTATTGAACCGGTAGATGCACCTTGTCGTTTAACTCATTGGCGAACTCGTCGTGGGATGCCGGAGCATAAATCTACGTCATATCTTCAATGCCAACTGGCCTGGCAAATGGCTCAGGATGCTGGATTTGATGACAGCATACTGTTAGATGAGGAAGGACACGTCTATGAGACGGGGCGAGCTAATTTATTTTGGGTCATAGACGGGCAGATCTTCACGCGTGAGCATGATGTCCTCCCAGGAACCATGCGTGACTTTGTCTTAACAAATGCCAATGTTCAATTCTCACATATCACTTATGAAGACCTACTGACAGCTGATGAAGTGTTTATCACTAATAGTATTCGCGGGATTGCTTTTGTAAGCACAATAGATTCTCATAACTATCAGTTATCAGACGTAGCGACTTCACTACAATCAGAATTACGAGCGTTCACTCAAACGTAGAATATGCCAAATACATCGGCTGAATTTTCAACGATCACTAATTTCTCTAGCAAACCATAGAATCTCGCTGCAAGAGACGCCGTAAATATATCCCTATAGGCTTGGCTTCGGCATCCATGCCTCAGACACTCTTTTCGCTTGAGATTTCAATGTTTTGCTCGAAATTAGTAGGTGTACATCGGAGCAATCGAGGCCATTCATAA
>CAZLIR010000077.1:0-9139 GCA_964559635.1 uncultured Enterobacterales bacterium | reverse complement strand
ATCCGACATTGACCAGCAAGCATCAATCACTTCCTGACAGCGACGCTCCATCTCCGGATTATCACGTTGTACTGAAGCAAAATCTAAATCAGCAGAGCTCATACCAGAGGCCATCGATGAGGCTGCGCCACCACCGAGACCAATTAGCATGGCAGGACCACCTAAGACGATTAATTTGTGGCCCGGCTTAATCTCGCCCTTCTCTACATGCTCTGAGCGGATATTACCCATACCACCGGCGATCATAATCGGCTTATGGTATCCGCGGATAGAATTGTCGTCGGCACCGGCTTCGCGCTCTTCATAGGTTCTGAAGTAACCAGCAATATTCGGACGACCAAATTCGTTATTAAACGCCGCACCGCCAATTGGACCTTCCAACATAATGTCGAGTGCTGAAACAATGCGCTCTGGTTTGCCATAATCAACTTCCCAAGGTTGTGGCAAGTCTGGCAATTTGAGATTTGAAACAGAGAAACCGGTTAAGCCTACTTTAGGTTTTGAACCACAACCTGTGGCACCTTCATCGCGGATTTCGCCACCAGAACCTGTTGCCGCACCCGGATGTGGCGAAATAGCGGTTGGGTGGTTGTGGGTCTCAACCTTCATCAGGATATTCACCGGCTCACGGTGATAACCATACACATGCGTATCGGCTTGCGGGAAGAAACGATTTGCTACTGGTCCTTGAATCACTGCCGAGTTATCAGCATAGGCCGACAAAGTACCTTCAGGGTGTAGCTTGTGCGTGTTTTTGATCATGCCGAATAATGAATTGGGCATATCAGCACCATCAATGGTCCAGCTGGCGTTGAAAATCTTGTGACGACAATGCTCTGAGTTGGCTTGGGCAAACATCATCAACTCGACATCGGTTGGATTGCGCTCTAAACCCTGGAACTGATCTACTAAGTAGTCGATTTCATCTTCTGCAAGTGCCAATCCCCAATCGCTATTGGCTTGTTTTAAAGCCGCAACACCGCCGCCGAGAATATCGACTGTTTTAAGTGGTTTAGGTGTATGGGTTTCGAATAGCTGAGCTGCGTCATCCAAGTGCTTCATCACAACCTGCGTCATACGATCATGCAATTCTGCTTCAATGGCCGTAAGGGTGTCGGATGATAAATGTTCTGCGTCTACATGATATGCCGTACCACGCTCCATACGTTTAATCTTGTTTAAACCACAGTTATGGGCGATATCGGTCGCTTTTGATGACCAGGGTGAAATCGTGCCCGGACGCGGAACTACCAGCAGTAAATCGTCACTTTCGGTAGTATCCTCGCGACTTGGTCCGTATATCAATAACTGATCAAGAACAGCCAGTTCTTCAGCGCTGAGTTCTGATTCAGTATCGATGAAATGAATAAAATGCGCATGAATATCTTGGATTGAGGAATCGAGTTTCTGACAAGCTTGAAGAAGACGTTTTTTACGAAAAGCAGATAGTGCAGGAGCACCGCGAAGTATCAGCATTAATGAACCCAAAAATCACGATAATTAAATGATGTGCGGATCATACCTGAGACTCTGAACTCGTGCCAGTTTGACAAACAATGATACTATTATAATTTAATGCCGTACAAACTCTGGAGTATAATCAATAACTCAGGAGTGCATTGACTCCCAAGAGGCCAAATGACCGTGAATATACGTGATGCAATCACATTACTGGCAGATAACAGAAACCGTGATCGTTTCACGTTACTGACAGTTCTTGCATTGGCCAGTGTCATGTTCTACTTCTGGTGGTCAGGATTCAATGTCACCGATGAAACACACCTTGAGCAGGTCAAACAACGCGGCGTACTAAAAGTCATTAGTCGTCAGAGCCCGACTACCTATTATGAGAGTTACGGTGGTGCAGATGGGCTCGAATATCAACTCGCGAGTCGATTTGCCGAACATCTCGGGGTTGAATTAGAAATTGAGCTCGCAACCAACCTCACTGAAATTATCCAGAGTGTGAACAATGGTGAAGCTGACTTGGCTGCCGCTGGTTTGAGTATCACACCAGAGCGGGAGCAATGGCTCGCCTTTGCGACACCCTATGACCGGGTTTACCCAAAACTGGTATTTAAGCAAGGTAATCGCTGGCCGCGTAATTTCCAACAACTTCGTGGTGAACTGCGGGTAATGGCCGACAGCTCGCATGCTTTTGAGTTACTCAACGTTAAGCGTGAATACCCCGGCCTGAGTTGGTCTGAAACAGCAGAAGATACCAGCGAGGATCTGCTCATCGCGGTACTTGATGGCGCCATTGATTACACAATTACAGACTCCAATGAATTAGCACTGAATCGTCGCTTTTATCCAGAGCTCGCCATTGCCTTCAGTGTCGGCGAGGGTCATGATGTGGCTTGGGGCTTCGGTCGTACTCAAGACGATAGCTTACGCGCTGAAGCGATAAATTTCTTCAATGAGTTCAAACGCTCCGGTGATTTAGAGCAGCTGATCGAGCAGTATTACGGACACGTTGAGGACTTTGATTATGTCGGTACCCGAACATTTCTCAAGGCCAGCCGCGAGAAGCTACCTAAGTACCTACCTTTGTTCCAAAAGTACGCAACAGATGATATTGATTGGCGATTGTTAGCTGCTGTCGCCTATCAGGAGTCACATTGGAACCCGCGTGCTAAATCACCTACCGGCGTGCGCGGCATGATGATGCTCACCTTACCCACAGCCAAGCAACTGGGCATTAAAAGTCGAATAGACCCAGAGCAGAGTATTCGCGGCGGTGCGCGCTACATCCAAAAGAATAAACGTCGGATCCCCGAGCGGATCCCGGAGCCCGATCGCACCTGGTTGGCGCTTGCAGCCTATAATATTGGTTTTGGTCACCTTGAAGATGCCAGAAGATTAACCCAGAAGTTTGGTGCCGATCCTGATCGTTGGGTCGATGTTAAGGAGTATCTGCCTTTATTGCGACAGCGCAAATACTACAAGCAGACCCGCTTTGGATATGCTCGAGGTGACGAGCCTGTGCAGTATGTTGATAATATCAGGCTCTACTACGAGACACTGGTGTGGTTATCGAATGAATTATCAATTGGTAACCCGGTTGCCCAAAACACCGAATCCAATTCAAAAAACGCTGAGAAAAATTCCGTTGAATAGAAGCAAGCTCAAAGGTTTGTTAACCAACTGCGCGCTTCTTCAACCGTTCTAAACACACGTACTGTTGTGTTTTCATCACGCTCGCGATACACCTGATGTTGACGCATTACACCGAAGAGGATATCGGTAGGAGCAACCATGGCCGAGTAACTGTGCGGTTGGGCAGTTTTATTGGCGTAGTATGCAAATTCAACCATCTGCTCTTGGGTCGGCATAACTTTAAAGTGCGTCAAATCCCAGAGACGTTTAGTGGAGTCATACTCGGACATCACACCATCCCAGATCTCACACATGGTACTAAAGGTGATGTTTTCACCGAGTGTAATGAGAACAATCTCACCGTCTTGTTTAATCTGATAGTCGTTTGACATGAGCTTTAAAACAATTTCTTTTGATATTAAATATAGTCCGTGTTCAGCGTTTTACAAAGTTAAGGGTTAAATATCAGGTTTTAAATTCGTTAATACGATCTTCCCAGGCGCTGGCATCGAGTGTATCTCGGTAACTGTGCCATGTGGCATATCCTAGCAGAGGTATAATCACCATAAAGCCTAAGAATAGAGTCACGATCCCTAATGCAGTAAAAATGACAATGATGCTGGCCCAAACAGCCATCGTCGCTTTATTTCTGAGCACAGCATTGATGCTAGAGATACAGCAAGTCAGCATATCTACCTTCTTATCCATGACCATCGGTAAGGAGAAAGCACTGACTGAGAACACAATCGTGACAAATATCGACCCGACGACAGAGCCGATCAGTAAGAAATTCAATAAATCTGACAGCGATGCCTCGCCGATGGGAAAAAATACATGGATCATCGAAGCCGCTCTGGCCCAGAGCAAGGCGATCACAATAAGTACAACGACAAACATCGCGAGTTCACCATAAGCTCTAAAGCCATGCCTGACGGTCTTTTTGAAGTCCACAGTGGGATATCGCTTGAGCTGTCTTGATACAGAATACAGACCGATACACAGGGTTGGCGCAACAAAGATAAATGCCGATAGCATGGCGATGGCAACTGTGACACTACCAAAAGACCAGGCCACAGCAAAAATAAGATAACTGACGAGCACTACGACCAAACCATAAATACTACTGGCTAACGGTGAACGCTTATAGTCAGCCCATCCCCGTGCCAGCCAATGCAGTGGTTGACCGATATCGAGCCGGTTACAACCGGCGATGAACGGTTTGAATTCTTCTTGAGCTGCTTTCTGGCTTTTTGAGAGTTCAGTCATCGTCAACCCTAAGCTTGGTTTTTCTTATCCGCTCTTCGGCGTTTAAAGAACGATTGGATTAGTGACTTAGATTGCTCAGCAAGTAATCCTCCCGAGACATCGACTCTGTGCCCGGTTGGGTTATTTGATACCAAATCGATTACCGAACCACAGGCACCTGTTTTAGGATCACTCGCAGCAAAATACAGCTTCCTGATACGCGCATGAACAATGGCGCCTGCACACATCGCACAGGGTTCCAAAGTCACATAAATATCACAATCACTTAATCGATAATTGTTCTGCGATTGACAAGCATCCCGCAGAGCAATGATCTCGGCATGGGCTGAGCAGTCGACACGCGATATCGGTTGATTATGTCCTCGACCGATGATCTCATCATTACACACAACAACGGCTCCTACGGGTACCTCGCCTTGGGACTCGGCTTCATGAGCCAAATCGATTGCCGCTTGCATGTGTTTTGTATGTTGAATATCTATATCCATAAACAAAAAAGGCTCTCTGACTAGTCAGAAAGCCTATCATAAAATCAGCTTAGATCTTTGTTCTAGATCAGCTAATTATGCTTTATTGGTTATCGAACTACAGAAACCATTTGATTTCTGTAATCCAACAGAATATGTCTCAACTACTCAGTAACTTCCCAGGTGAAGTACTCACCATCGTAGGTCACGTTAACCGTGTATGTGAAATTACCATTAGGTTCTGTAGTCTCGAGAATACCCTTGTAAATATTAGAATCACTGGACTCTCTGGTGAGGATTAAAGAGTCGATTTTAATGCCTGTACCAGCGAATTTTTCAATCATTGATAATTGTACTTCTTCAGCTAAGTCTGCATTACTTAATCTGGTATCACATGCGGCAAGCAAGAAAACCGAAAAAACTAAGACTAAGATTTTTTTCATGACATTCACCTTTTCTAAACGAACTATTTTAGGGTACCAACTAGTGTCATTAAGGTTTTACGCTCTCTAACTTAACTGGCTTCTCGGCGGCAATTTCAGTGTCACTTCACAATCGCTATTCAGTCGAGTTGTGTAGTAGCATCGCACGTTTATTGTATTTGTGTTGTACGTAAAGTCGCTAATTGTGATACTGCAAAACTCACAACCTGTTTGAAATTACCACAATTATCTGTCGTTTTGCAATTAAACGACAAAAACACCAAGATTATTAAAGCTTCTATTTCAGACACTTACCGCTAAAATGTATTAGCCGGGCTGCTTCTCACTAACCTCAGTCTCTTGTTCGCCCTCGCTGTCATCGCTCTTGTTATCTAACCCAACAAGAACACCACCGATTGCACCAACTATGATTGGTGAGTATGTGTATGCAGCACCGGTTAGACGTATACCGAATAAATCGTAGTAAAAATCAAATCCGACATAACTACCGACAAAATCAATAGCCGCTATACCTATTAAGACATTACCAATTATTTTTAACATTTTATCCACCTCTTTAACGAACAATTTTCGGCTGCCAGCTCTTATTACAGCGCTGAATACCGTAATTGTGAGCTCACATACACTAAAATCGTCACTGTTTTGGACTTAATCAACAGGCTATGTTACGTACCAAGAATGAGCAGGGTTTAGTATTTATTAGCGAGATCTAATAAACGCTATACTATTATGTTGCTCTGCGTCAATTAGGTTGGTTTTGGGAGTACAGATAGTGTGAGGTTGGTCACACAAAATGAACGAAATTTTAAAAGGGCTATTATTCCCACTCAATAGTGGCTGGCGGTTTACCAGAAATATCGTAGGTGACCCGTGAGATTCCATCGACTTCGTTGATGATCCGGTTCGAGCATCGCTCAAGCAATTCATAGGGTAGATGCGCCCATCTTGCGGTCATAAAATCAATTGTTTCCACGGCTCGTAACGCAACCACATAATCATACTTACGTGCATCACCCATCACACCTACTGAGCGGACTGGCAAGAATACCGCAAATGCCTGACTGACCTTGTCATACCAGTCAGCAGCACGAAGCTCTTCGATGAAAATATCATCTGCCCGGCGCAATAAATCTGCATATTCTTTTTTGACGTTACCCAAGATACGCACGCCAAGCCCAGGTCCGGGGAATGGATGACGGTATAGCATGTCATAAGGCAGGCCTAATTCAAGACCCATTTTGCGTACTTCATCTTTAAATAATTCTTGCAGCGGCTCAACGAGTTTCAGATGCATATCATCTGGCAAACCACCGACATTATGATGTGATTTAATCACATGCGCCTTACCGGTTTTGGCACCAGCGGACTCAATGACATCAGGATAAATAGTGCCTTGAGCCAACCATTTTGCGTTAGGTAATTTCAATGCCTCTTCCTGGAAGATATCGACAAACACCTTACCAATGATTTTGCGTTTCGCCTCGGGATCGTCCTCGTCTTTCAGCGCATTCAGAAATCGCTCTTCTGCATCGACCCGAATCACCTTGATACCCATCTGCTCCTTGAACATGTTCATGACCTGATCACCCTCATTCAGGCGCAGCAAGCCATTATCGACAAATACACAGGTCAGTTGGTCACCAATCGCTTGTTGCAAAAGAACCGCAGTAACAGAGGAATCAACACCGCCAGACAGACCCAGAATAACCTCTTCGTCACCGACTTCAGCAGCTATTTTCTGTACTGCATCTTTAGCGATGTTGCCCGTAGTCCAAACGGCTTCACAACCACATATTTCGTGAACAAAACGCTCAAGAATACGTCCGCCTTGCTTAGTGTGTGTTACTTCTGGATGGAATTGCAGGCCGTAAAAACGACGTGCTTCATCCGCCATACCGGCAAAGGGTGCGTTATCTGTTTTAGCGATAACTTTAAAGCCCTCGGGTAAGCCTGTCACCTTGTCACCATGACTCATCCAAACGTCTAATAATGACTTTGAATCAGCCGTTCGAGAGTCTTCAATGTTGCGTAGTAATTCTGAGTGGCCGTGGACTTCGACTTCAGCATAACCAAATTCGCGGCTATCTGAAGATTCAACACTACCACCTAACTGAGCGGCCATGGTCTGCATGCCGTAGCATATGCCTAACACAGGTACGCCGAGCTCAAATACTACAGGATTGGCTCTGGGCGTTGTTGTCTCTGTGACAGATTCAGGACCACCCGAGAGGATAATGCCATCAGGACGGAAGGTCTTTATGAGATCGGCTGACATATCAAACGCATGTAACTCGGAATACACGCCGTACTCGCGCACTCGACGTGCGATTAATTGCGTGTATTGTGAGCCAAAGTCTAGGATCAGGATGCGTTGTGAATGAATATCTTTAGTCATAGCTCTGTCTTTGTTTACTTTAGGGCAAACGCTTACTTCGAACGATAATTGGGAGCTTCTTTGGTGATAGACACATCATGGACGTGGCTCTCACTCATGCCTGCCGCTGAAACTCTGACAAATTCAGGTTTCTCTCTGAATTGACTCAGATCCGGACAACCTGTGAGTCCCATACTGGCACGCAGCCCACCCATTAGTTGATGCACAATCGCTAGCATGGAGCCTTTGTAAGGCACACGACCTTCAATACCTTCTGGTACCAGCTTATCGACAGCATTCGAGGACTGGAAATAACGATCAGACGAACCGGTTTTCTGCGACATGGCACCAATAGAACCCATACCACGATAAGATTTGTATGAGCGCCCTTGATAGAGTTCAACCTCACCGGGTGCTTCGTCAGTACCAGCCAACATTGAACCCACCATACAGCAATGGGCGCCAGCCACTAGGGCTTTAGCCAAGTCACCCGAATAGCGGATGCCACCATCAGCAATGGCCGGTATGCCTGTACCTCTGAGCGCCTTCACGGCATTAGATACCGCAGATATCTGAGGTACCCCTACCCCTGTGACAATTCGTGTTGTACAAATTGAGCCAGGGCCAATACCGACCTTCACACCATCTGCACCGGCTTCTTTGATTGCCAATGCACCGGCACCCGTGGCAATGTTGCCACCGATCACCTGAATGTGAGGATATTTTGATTTGACCCATTTTATGCGTTGCAGAACACCCTCTGAGTGACCATGTGAGGTATCTACGAGGATCACATCAACACCCGCTGCGACCAGAGCATCAACGCGATCTTCTGTCTCACCACCTGTGCCAACTGCAGCGCCGACTAATAACTGACCGTTATTGTCGCGGGTTGAGAGCGGCTTATCTTCTGCCTTTTGAATATCTTTGACTGTGATCAGTCCACGTAGATGAAAGTCATCATCCACAACCAGTACTTTTTCGATCCGGTGTTGATGCATCAGGCTGAGCACTTCGTCCGGTTCGGCATCCTCTTTCACAGTAACCAATCGGTCTTTCGGTGTCATAACCAATGAGACCGGCTGATCAAGATGTGTTTCAAAGCGGACATCACGACTAGTTACAATACCGATCAATTGCTCACCTTCAACAACGGGAACACCGGAAATACGATTTTCGGCAGTGATCTCTTTCAACTGTCGGATGGTGGTATCAGGGCCGACAGTAATCGGATGGGCCACAACACCACTTTCAAATTTCTTCACAGTAACGACGTGTTTGGCTTGCTCTTCGATAGTCATATTCTTATGAATAAAACCTATTCCACCCTCTTGGGCCAGAGCAATCGCCATTTTGGATTCAGTCACAGTGTCCATCGCAGCTGATACCAGCGGGATGTTAAGCTCGATGTCTCGAGTAATCTTTGTTCGTAAATCTGCGTCCTGAGGCAAGACGGTCGAGTGCGCAGGCAGGAGAAGGACATCATCGAA
>CAZLIR010000076.1:0-9186 GCA_964559635.1 uncultured Enterobacterales bacterium | reverse complement strand
TGGCGGTGATCAGGTGCCATTGATTGCTGAGACCGGTGGTCAGAACTGTATGATCGTCGATTCGACCGCGTTACCTGAGCAGGTAGTAGATGACGTAATCTCCTCTGGTTTTCAATCGGCAGGTCAGCGTTGTTCTGCATTACGTGTAGTGTTCTTGCAGGAAGAGGTGGCCGATAAGATTATTGCCATGATTATTGGCGCGATGAAAGAGCTGCGTGTCTCTGATCCGGCGTTTATTGATACCGATGTTGGTCCGGCGATTGATGCTTCCGCAAGACTGGCATTGGTTGACCATGTTGACTACATGAGAGATAAGGCGGCGCTGTTACATGCCTGCGAGATTGAAGATATTGAGCACAACAATCATACTTTCTTCGCCCCACGCCTTTATGAGATTCAGAACTTATCGGTATTACGCGAAGAGGTGTTTGGCCCGATTGTTCATGTGGTGCGCTTTAAAGCTGAAGATATTGATGATGTTATTACGCAAATTAACTCAACAGGCTTTGGCTTAACCATGGGTATCCATAGCCGAATCGAAGGTCGAGCAGATAAACTTGCAGCGAAGTCAGGCGCCGGTAATGTCTACATCAACCGTAATATGATCGGTGCTGTGGTCGGTGTGCAACCATTCGGTGGTCGTGGACTTTCAGGTACCGGTCCTAAAGCTGGCGGTCCGGATTACGTCAAACGGCTGATGAAAGAAACAACCGCACCATCAAATAGCCAAATGACCGCTAAACAAAATGATGAAGTCAGTTTCTTGGATGCTGACAAGGCGTCAGCGCTTGATGCTGTATTCAATGTCGACAATATGTGGTCTGCGTTACCATTGGATAATAAAATTTCAGTCATTCGTCAGTGGTTGGCCCGTCTTGCTTCAGTGACATTACTGCAGGAATTCGCGAATGACTTGGAAGCGACGCTGGAGAATGCCCGTAAGCAGCTCCTCTCGGTAGAGAAGTATCTGCAAGGCCCTATCGTATTACCGGGACCGACGGGTGAATCGAATATGCTCTATCATGAGCCGCGTGGTACGGTGGTTTGTTATGCTGATAAGGACACCAGCTTCAATTTTTGGGTGTTATCAATTGTGACAGCTCTGGCTACGGGCAATCGTGTCATTACCGTTGTCTCTGATCACTTCTACGAGCATGCATTAGCACTGACGCGTGAACTACAACCAGAGCATCAGGCCATCTTACAGATTGTCCCTATTGAGCAATTCGCTAATATCTTGGCGCGAGATGAGGTCGATGCGGTCGTGGTCGGTATTGGTTGCCAGCGTAAGTCATTCATTACCCATGCGTTAGCGCAGCGCGGTGGCAAACTCATTCCCATGATTCAGTCTAGCTATGAAGTGAACCTGATAGAGCGACTCATTATGGAGAAAACCATTAGCATTGATACCACAGCATCAGGTGGTAATACGGTGTTAATGACGCTTTCCAACGATGGTTAGGGATGCTTAAGTACAGTGATGCTCAGGCTCATTAACTAGCTTATGAGTTCTCTTGCTTAGTTATAATATCCATTGCTTGGGCGAAGACATCCTGCTCAGGGTCGAGTCGGTGTAACTGCATTCCTTGTTTCTCGAATTTACGTAGCCAATTATCCTGACGTTTGGCGAAGTTACGGATTGCAGAAGCAAGCTTTTGCACCATATCATTGTAATTGAGGTTGTTCTGAAGATACTCCGCAATAAAACGATATTCCAGACCGAAGAAGGATAGCTTGTCCCAACTGACACCTTGTTCATGAAGTTGTTTTACTTCATCAATCATCCCTTCTTCGAGACGTTCAATCAGGCGCACTTTAATTCGCTCAGCACGCGCCGCTCTTGGCCAGTCAATGCATAGCAGTATGGCATTGATATCCGGATGCTTAGTCGCTGCTTCACTTGACCGCGTTTCTTGATATTGTGCAATCTCAAGCGCCCGGATCAGACGTTCGCGGTCGTTCAAGTCGGTACTGTTATGCAGGTTTGGTTGCATCGCAATGAGCTTCTCTTGGAGTGCCTCATCGCTCATCTGTTCAGCCGTATAACGCCATGTGTCATCTCTCGGGACCTGTGGCATATCATAGCCATTGATGACGGCATCTACATAGAGTAGCGATCCACCACACAGAACAGGTGTTTTATGACGCTGAGATACATCCTCAAAAGCAGCATAAAAATCCTGTTGAAATCGAAACACATTGTATTCTTCTTGGGGTGAGATTATGTCAATTAAATGGTAGGGGATATCACCATATTCATGAAGGTCTTTACCACTACCTAAATCCAGACCGCGATAGACCTGTCGCGAATCAGCCGAGAGCACTTCGCCATGGCACTGTTTAGCGAGTGCCACTGCCAAACTGGTCTTGCCTGTGGCTGTTGCACCGATCACAGCGAGTAAATTGTGTTGATTCAGGTTCATCAATTCAAATGTTTACTAATTTCGAGTGCATTATTTCACGAATGGCTTGTACCTGAATAGAAGTAAGGTAGAATTTGCATCACAAACTAAATTAATACCCTCACTCCTAAGACAAATGACAGAGTTACACCTAAACAATATTAATGTATTGGACGAGGTCGTACTTACGACTCCGTTAGAATTGAAAAAAGAATTACCACTGGGCGATACAGCACGTCAAAATGTGTTGAATTATCGTCAGCAGTTAGGCCAGATTATCGAGGGCCAAGATCAGCGATTTTTGGTTGTCTGTGGTCCATGCTCGATTCATGATATTGATGCGGCAAAAGAATATGCCAAGCGTCTGAAAGTTCTTCATGATAAGTATTCCGATGTCTTTATGATCGTCATGCGGGTCTATTTTGAAAAACCTCGAACAACCATCGGCTGGAAAGGACTGATTAACGACCCCAATCTTGATGGCACGTTCGATGTTGAAGCGGGACTCCGGAAAGCGCGTGAATTACTGATTTGGTTAGCTGAACTCGGATTGCCAGCCGGTACCGAGATGCTCGATCCGATCACACCACAGTACTTGGGCGAATTATTCTGCTGGTCGGCAATTGGTGCACGTACCACTGAATCACAGACGCATCGCGAAATGGCCTCGGGTATCTCTATGCCAGTCGGCTTTAAAAATGGCACCGATGGCAATATTGAGGTAGCCATTAATGCATTACGCTCTGTTATATCACCACACCATTTCTTGGGTATCAATCGTCAAGGTGCGGTAGCCCAGATTAAAACCAAAGGTAATGCCCACGGTCACATAATTCTGCGTGGCGGCAAAAATCCGAACTACGATTCGGTGAATGTTGCACTGCTAGAAGGGCGTCTTCAGGAAGAGAATATGCAGACGCGTTTGGTCATCGACTGTAGTCATGGCAACTCCCAGAAAGATTACCGTCGTCAGCCTCTGGTATTTCATAATGTGGTTGAACAGATTCAAAATGGTAATGAGACCATCGTTGGTATGATGCTCGAAAGTCACTTGAGCGCTGGTAATCAAAAATTAAGCGCTGATGCAGACCTCGACTATGGTGTGTCTGTGACCGACGCCTGTATTGATTGGAATAGCACAGAGCAGTTATTAGCAGCCAGTTACGAGGCGCTTAAGAAATAAAATCATGTCAGCAGCTGATCAAGTACTTTCGGTAAACGACGACCTGCCTATCAGGACCGATAAGCCCGTTCACAGCGGTAAGGTACGCTCTGTCTATTGGCTAACAGCTGAAGATAGTCAGCGGCTTATTGCAGAAAACAACTATGATGTGGCACCTGATGCTGAATTAGCGGTGATGGTCATCAGTGATCGACTCTCTGCTTTTGAGTGTTTGTGGACCTTTGAAGGTGGCATCAAGGGTATCCCGGGCAAAGGAGCTGCGTTAAATGCAGTATCGAATCACTGGTTTGAACAGTTCAAAGCCCAAGGTCTGGCACCGAGTCATATTTTAGATGTTCCCCATCCACTGGTCTGGATTGTTCAGAAAGCCAAACCAGTTTTGATTGAAGCGATTGCACGACAGTACATCACCGGCTCGATGTGGCGTGCTTATGATAACGGTGAGCGCGACTTTTGCGGCATCGAGCTTCCGGAAAACCTAACGCGGGATCAAAAGCTCGATTCAGTACTGATCACACCATCAACCAAAGGCGTGATCACAGGTCTGGCTGATGTGCCCGAGATTGATGATGTCAATGTCAGTAAAGCTATTCTGCAACAGCATTATGAGACCTTTAATTTCGCTCAACCTAGCGATATTGACCTCTATGAGAAACTACTTACGGATGGTTTTAACCTCATTAGTGAACAACTTGCCAAGGTCGGTGAGATTTTTGTCGATACCAAGTTTGAGTTTGGCTACGTGCGTAATCGTGCCGGTGACAATCAGCTGATTTACATGGATGAGGTAGGCACGCCTGACTCGTCACGGATTTGGGATGAGGCACTTTTTCAAGAAGGCAAAGTGGTCGAGAAATCGAAAGAAGCCTTCCGTCAGTACTTGCTCAACTACTTCCCAGACTCCGATATTCTGGTTAATAAGAACCGGATGCCTGAGCGCTATGCACTGGCTGAAGACAACGAGCTACCGCGCGAACTGATGGAGAATGTCTCAAATACCTACAGAGATATTGCCGAAAAGATTACCGGAAAAGCGCTATCAATATCTGATAACCCTAAGCAGGAAATCATTGACGCTCTCTCGAGCGGTTACAATCTAATCGATTAATAACGTCAGATTGAATTAGTCGTCCGACTCCTCGGAATTAACATATTTGTCAGGGTAGATGCACACTGAAGTGAGCCGGTTATCATCGGCATCGATAACTTCCATAGGATAGCCATACAAGCGAAAGCTATAATCCCGCTCGGGAAGGAACTCGAGGTATTCAGTAATCAAACCATTCAGTGTTTTCGGGCCATCCGTGGGTAAGTCAAATTCGAGAACCTTATTCAGATCACGTAAGGTCACCGTACAGTCAACAATGAGTGAACCATCAGACTGCTTGAGTATGTCTGGGAATTGCGCGCTCAGATCGGTGGTAAACTCTCCGACAATCTCTTCCAGGATATCTTCAATCGTTACCAGTCCCTGAATATCGCCGTATTCATCGACCACCGCGCCAATCCGCTCTTTCTTACGTTGGAAATTTAATAGCTGTGTATGTAGCGGCGTGCCTTCAGGAATGTAGTACACCTCAGACATGGCATCTTGTAGTTTTTCCAGAGTGAGTTCTTCGTGCGTTATCACATTAACAAGATTTCTGGCATGAAGAATCCCGAGTGGGTTATCGACCTCGCCATCAAATACAAGCAATCGGGTGTGCTGACTACCACGTAACTGGTCGACAATCACATGCCAATCATCCTGCAAATCAATACCGATTATCTCGCGTCGGGGCACCATGATGTCTTCAACCGTCGAGGCTTCTAGATTGAGAATGTTAATCAACATCTTTTGGTGCCGCTTTGGGATCATCGGACTCGCTTCAGTGACGATCGCGCGCAGTTCATCGGCATCGAGTTTTTCATCCTCAACATCAGAGGTTTTGATACCAAACATACTCAACAAGCCATTCGTGATGATATTGATTAACCACACCAGCGGATACAACAGGGTTAAAAGCGGTTTGAGGATAATCGAGGATGGGTAGGCAATGCTCTCCGGATACAGAGCCGCCAGTGTTTTGGGTGTCAATTCAGCAAAGATTAAAATAATGGCTGTTAATAGCAGCGGGGCGACTACATAGCCAACATTACCCCACAAGCGAACTGCGATAATGGTTGCCAGAGAAGCAGCGAGGATGTTAACAAAGTTATTGCCGATGAAAATGAGTCCTAGTAAGCGGTCTGGTCTTTTGAGTAGCCCTTTTACGCGTTTTGCTGCTCGTCGACGTTTGGATTTACTGTTGATGATGGACTTTAGACGATAGCGATTGACTCGCATCATGCCAGTCTCACTTCCTGAGAAGAAGGCGGAGATAATAATCAGGACAACTAGCCAGAATATTAATAGTTCGGTTGAGAGCGCTTCCACGTGTTATCCGAGAATAACTTCCAGTACTGTCCGTGTACCAAAGTAGGCAAGAAATAATAATATAAAGCCAGCCATAGTCCATTGCACCGCTGTTTTGCCGCGCCAACCCCATTTGTAGTGGCCAAACAGGAGCGTGCCTAGTGCCAGCCATGAAGCAATCGATAAAATCGGTTTATGTAAGGAGTAGTTGTCACCACCCGTTGGCATGAACATCACTGCCGTAATAATGGCGAGCGTGAGTAACACAAAGCCAATACTCACCAGAGCGTACAACAGTCGCTCCATATCCTGTAGCGCTGGCAGAGCAAGATTCATTTGCGTCGGTTTTTGCTTTAACTTGTTATCCAACACATTCACAAATATCGACTGTATTGCTGCGAGGCCAGTGAGACTAATCGCGGCAATCGCGATCAAAATATGCGTTAAAAAGCCGGGGTCAGAGGCATCGACAAAATAGCGGTTATCACTAAAGCCGGTTATTAACACTACTGCGGCTGACAGTGGAAATACCGCCATCACCAAGATATCGAGTTTCTTGATCAGACTGGCAATCACCAGTGCTATGCCAATCAACCAAAAGGTGGTCGAGAAAATATTAATCATACTCAGGTTTTGCCCGAGGTCGGTATCAATCAATAAGTGCAATAAATAGCCGTGAACATTCAACGGTAACAGGGCGAGCAGTGCTACCCGACGGAAATGACGTTTATCATGTTTTTTTAGTAACCAATATTGGTAGGCGCTTACAGCTAGATACAAAAAGGTGGTAACTAATGTGAGAGTTGTTATATTCATTCAAGAAATTTCATACCGATACTAAAGCCATGTTAGCATGGTCATCTAAATTTCATAAAGTCTGAAGAGTAAAAAATTGTGAGTAATCAGTGGTTAATTTATGGCGTGACTGGCTATACCGGTCAATTAATTATCGAAGAGGCTAAAAAGCAGGGTCTATCTTTAACAATGGCAGGCCGAAGTGAGTCCAAGTTAGCGGCGATGAAAGAGCAGTATGGCTATGATTATCTCTGCTTTGATCTCGATTCAAGACAAGAAATTGCTGAGATTCTCAAAGACTACAAGGTACTACTCAATTGTGCCGGGCCTTTTTCAAAAACTGCCAAGGTGATGATCTCGGCCTGTTTACATAGTAATACCCATTATCTCGATATCACTGGCGAAGTGGCGGTGTTCGAGCATGCCCGCATGCTGCACAAAACAGCGACCCAGAAAAATGTACTGCTGTGTCCGGGCGTGGGTTTTGATGTGGTACCCACGGACTGCCTGGCAAAGGGTGTTCATGAGCGATTACCCGATGCTGAGACTTTATGGTTAGGGTTTGATTCGCAATCACGCATGAGTCCGGGTACAGCCAAAACAGCGGTCGAGGGACTTGCCAGTGGCGGTAAGGTGTGTCGTGGTGGTCGTGTGGTCGATGTGCCATTGGCGTATAAGGTTCGCAACATTGATTTTGGTAATGGTACCAAGTCTGCGGCAACCATTCCTTGGGGTGATGTCTCGACAGCCACTGTTGGCACAGATATACCCAATGTAGAAGTCTATGTGCCAGTACCAGAGAAAAAGATTAAAAGTCTGCGTCGCATGGAAAAGTTTCGCTGGTTTTTCAAATTTAATTGGGTCATCAAGATGATGCAAAACCGCATTGACAAGAAAGTCGTGGGGCCAAATGAAGAGCGTCGTGCGAAAAATGCCACCTATGTTTGGGCAGAGGGTATCAACAAGGCTGGCGATGTGGTGACTGGTAGAATAAAAACACTGAACGGTTATGATGTTACCAAAGATGCGGCAATAGCCATCAGTCAATATCTGCTTCACAACGAAGTTGCTCCCGGTTTTATCACTCCTGGGACGCTCATGGGTTCCGACTTTGTTGAAAAACTGCCAGGATCTGAAAAAATCATCTGGGAAGACACTCGATCCGAATCGACGGATGCACTAGAATAGCCGTCCAGAAATTTGAGGTATTGGCATGTTTGAAAATTTATCTGATCGTTTAAATTCGACCCTCAAGGCCATCACTGGCAAAGGGCGAATTACAGAAGACAATATTAAGGATACACTGCGTGAAGTGCGCATGGCCCTGCTTGAGGCGGATGTCGCCCTACCGGTGGTTAAATCCTTTATCGATGGCGTCAGAGAGCGAGCAGTCGGTACCGAAGTTAGTAAAAGTCTAAATCCTGGTCAGGCCTTCTTAAAGATCGTTAATGATCAACTCATCAGCGCGATGGGTGAGGCAAATGATGCACTCAATCTAACCACACAACCCCCTGCGGTCATCTTAATGGCTGGTTTGCAGGGTGCGGGTAAAACCACCACGGTGGCAAAACTAGCGCGTTACCTTAAAGAGCGTGAGAAGAAAAAAGTACTGGTTGTTAGTGCAGACGTCTATCGTCCAGCAGCGATCAAACAGTTAGAAACACTCGCTTCAGAAGTGGATGCTATTTTCTATCCATCATCAACGGAGCAGAAGCCGACTCAAATTGCTGAAGACGCGATTGCTGAAGGTCGTAAACAATTTGCTGATGTAGTGATTATCGATACCGCGGGTCGTCTGGCGATAGATGATGAAATGATGGCGGAATTGAAAACGGTTCATGCCGTTGCAAAGCCAATTGAGACGTTATTTGTTGTCGACTCGATGACAGGTCAAGATGCCGCGAATACAGCTAAAGCATTCCATGAGCAGCTCGACTTAACCGGTGTCGTCCTAACCAAAGCCGATGGTGATGCACGAGGTGGTGCAGCGTTATCGATCCGTCATATCACTGGCAAACCTATTAAATTCATGGGTATGGGTGAGAAGACCGATGCGCTAGAGCCGTTCCACCCCGATCGGATTGCCTCGCAAATTTTGGGTATGGGTGATGTCCTATCCCTGATTGAAGAAGTTGAGCGCAAGGTTGATAAGTCAAAAGCCGAAAAAATGGCGCGCAAAATTACCAAAGGCGAGGGCTTTGACTTAGAAGATTTTAAAGATCAGCTACAACAGATGAAAAACATGGGTGGTCTGAGTTCACTTATGGGTAAAATGCCAGGAATGGGTAATTTACCGGCTCATGTTAAAAATCAGGTGAATGACAAGTCGACCATTCAAATGGAAGCGATCATAAACTCGATGACCATTCAGGAACGCCGTTTCCCACGTTTGATTAAAGGCTCACGTAAAA
>CAZLIR010000075.1:5224-9197 GCA_964559635.1 uncultured Enterobacterales bacterium | reverse complement strand
TCTTCTACCGAAGTCGGTGATTCGGCCCGCGAGAATATGCAACAGGCCGCCAATGCCATCGACGATCAGATGAAGTACATTGCTAACATTGATACACGCATGCTCATTGCAATGGATACACTGTCTGAATTTCAGGAAACATTACAACAAAAGAGTAAAGAGTTTCAGGAAAAGAATACCAAAGCAGCAAAACGTGCCTGGGAATCGGCCAAGAGATCGCTCGATAATCATCATGAAATTATCGATGACTTTAAAGCTAAGCGCCAACAGGCAATGGACTCCCTCAAGGAGAACAAAACACTCCATGAAACCTATGAATCAATCGTTGAGCACATGGAACGAGGTAAGAAGGTGGCCATTCAAGAAGCCAAGAAGGCCGAGGAAAAGTTCATGAAGCAGTTACATAAGATTGAACAACAGATGCTCAAAAAAGCTGAGCAAATCAAGAAACGCTATAACAAAAAATAACGTGTCTGAAGCCCGCAAAGGATCTTTACCTAGCCTGAAAATGCTCGGCCAGTTTTTACTGCCGTACAAAGGCGTCATGTTTGCAGCGGCCATTGCGTTAATCGTGACTGCGGGCATTACGCTAAGTATCGGTAATGGCATAAAGCTGGTGATTGATCAGGGCTTTGTCGAGGATTCCATGACAGGGCTGGGCGATGCTGTTCGCTATTTGATTGTCATCGCAGTACTGATGGCAATTGGTACCTTTATTCGATTTTATCTGGTCTCCTGGTTAGGTGAGCGAGTCAGTGCTGATATCCGGATGGCGGTATTTAACCATTTGATCACATTGCATCCGGGATATTTTGAAGAAAATCAGAGTGGCGAGATCATGTCACGTCTTACCACTGATACCACCCTGCTCCAGTCTATCATCGGATCCTCGATATCCATGGCTTTGCGCAGTTTTCTCATGCTCGTTGGTGCGGTAATTATGCTGCTGTTGACGAATTGGAAAATGACTCTGATCGTATTGATTGGGGTACCAATTATTCTACTACCCATGGTTTGGTATGGTAGCAAGATACGCAAACTCTCGCGCAGAAGTCAGGATACTATTGCTGATGTTGGCACCTACGCCGGCGAAATCATACAAAATATTAAGACCGTACAGAGCTATACCAATGAATCGTATGAGCGTGCAGCATTCTCAGATGAGGTTGAAACCGCATTTCAAGTAGCCAGAAGACGCATTACACAACGCGCAGTGATGATATCGGTGGTGATCCTGTGTATTTTTTGCTCTCTGGCAGGTATGTTGTGGTCAGGTGGGAGTGCGGTAATACAGGGATACATGACACCGGGCGACCTGGGAGCTTTTGTGTTCTATGCCCTCATGGTTGGCTCTGCCTTTGCGACCATCTCTGAAGTCTATGGCGAACTTCAACGAGCCGCTGGTGCCACAGAGCGTTTAATGGAAATGCTGAACGTTACCCCGGACATATTAATACCTGAAACGCCGAATTCAATTGCCGGCTCAGACACGCAAATTACTTTTTCCGCGCTTAGTTTCCACTATCCATCGCGCCCCGGTCAGTGGGCATTAAATGATATTAATCTTACTGTGCAGGCTGGGCAAAGTGTGGCTCTAGTTGGGCCCAGTGGTGCCGGGAAATCGACCTTTTTTGAACTATTACAACGCTTCTACGATCCCCAATCAGGTCAACTAACCATTGCCGGAGTTGATATCACAACGATTACCACAGAAGATTTGCGCAATCGCATTGCAATTGTTCCTCAACAACCGATTCTGTTTAGTCAAAATGTCTGGCGGAATATCCGCTACGGTAACGTCGATGCCACTGATGATGAAGTGATTGCTGCTGCCAAAGCAGCCTATGCACATGATTTTATCAGCCAACTACCCGACGGTTACGACAGTTTTCTTGGCGAACGAGGTGTCAGGCTCTCAGGTGGTCAACAACAACGCCTCGCTATTGCCCGAGCCATACTTAAAAATCCGCAAATATTATTGCTAGATGAGGCCACAAGTGCACTGGATGCCGAGAGCGAAAAAAAGGTGCAGTTAGCACTCGATGAGGTGATGAAAAATCGTACCACACTGGTCATCGCACATCGTCTTGCCACAGTCAGGCATGTCGACAAGATTGTGGTGCTTGATGAAGGGAAAATCGTTGCCACAGGAAACCATGATGAATTGATGGCTTCCTCTGAACTCTACGCTCGACTAGCTAAGTTGCAATTCGATGAGCGTAAGTTGCACTAGACCACCGATAGTTTTTCTGTGTAATCAGCTATCCATTGTTCGAATGCTTCACGTGGCATTGGTTTAGCGATATGAAAGCCCTGAGCGATATCACAGCCCATCTCTTGTAATTTCGCCAGACTGTTGGCTGATTCAACCCCTTCAGCGACAACGCGCATGTTGAGTTCTTTGGCGAGGATGATACAGGTCTTTACAATCGCACGAGCATCGCGGTCTTTGTCCATCTCCATGACGAAAGATTTATCCACTTTCAACTCAGTAAATGGAATTTTATGCAGCAGTGACAGGGACGAGAATCCCGTGCCGAAGTCGTCAATCGACAGGGCGAAATTTTTCATGCGTAAGCGGGTCAAAATATCAAGTGATGTCACTAACTCACCCATCAAAACGCTTTCTGTAATTTCCAATTGGATTAGATTTGACGACAAGTCTCTTTGCTGAAGTAAAGCACTTAATTTTTCCGGAAGGTCGATGCTGCGTATCGAATCAGCACTCACATTCACTGATAGTGGTATCTCATGATGTTTCCGTTTGAGATCGGTCAATTCATCCAGCGCCATCTCGATAACTTTGTTGGTCAACTCGTCCATTAAACCAAACTGCTCAGCGCGCTCGATAAACACAAAGGGTGCAAGTAAGCCGTGTTGTGGGTGGTCCCAACGCACCAGACACTCAGCACCGACAATTGCACGAGTACTGACCTCAATCTGCGGTTGATAATACAAGACCATCTGGTCGTTGATGATGCCGTGATAGATTTCATCTCGAGTAGGCTCAAAGACCAGACTACCTGATTTATTGTTGCTTGAGCGGAGAAGTTTCTTGTGATCAACTAATGTTTCCATTAATCGATTTAGCTGAATAGGTTTAGTGAAACTGCTGATGATTTCCAGTTCATGCGCATAGGCAAGCTTTTCTGCTGAGTGCAAGACACTCATGTCATAACCGCTCATCAGGATTAATGGTGAACGACACTGATGTTTAGCCAACTCTCTGATAACCTCGACACCATCTAAGGTTGGCATGTTCAGATCAAGTAGTATGACTGAGTCGTTATCGTAGGACTGCTCTTCGAGAAATTTCCGTGCATCGGTATATATCGTCGGGACAAAGCCCGCCATCTCGACAACTTCGGCGAGCATTTGCGCGATTTGCAATTCGTCATCAATGATAAATACGTTGGACACTGGACACCCTTTTTTCCACGATTACTTAAGTATAGTTGAATTATCTGATATTCAAGCCCAAATCAGTAACTTTCACCTGACTTTATATCCATAAACCAGAATGTAATATACAAATTTATAAGATTGTCCTCTTAGCTCATATTCATCTGATTTTTTTCTGTGCTTATACCAACTGAATGTGTTTCTCTTTGTGCTGTATGAGACTGCGAAATATGCCCTAATTTAGCTGCAAAATGGAGTAGCAATTAGCCCCTTATTCAGAGATAATTCGCCGCCTGTAATTTCAATATGGTCTATCATGTTTTTCAAAAATATACGCATCTTCCGCCTTACCAAACCTCTGCAACACAGTGCTGAGACGTTACATGAACAATTGTTAGAGCATGCCTTTGTAGCCTGCGATTCCTATCAATTATCGAGTTACGGCTGGATTGAGCCGATGGGTAAGCATGGTACACAGCTGGTACATCAAACAGGTAGACAGCTAATGCTATGTGCCTGCAAAGAAGAACGTTTACTCCCAGCATCTGTGCTTCGTGAGACTGTTGAAGAA
>CAZLIR010000075.1:0-5214 GCA_964559635.1 uncultured Enterobacterales bacterium | reverse complement strand
GAAACAGAGCAGGCACGTCGGGTATTCCCAAGCGAGAAACGGCGTCTTAAAGAAGATGCTGTACAACGACTTCTCCCCAGAGCATTCACCAAGAAACGACATGTTTACGGCTATCTGGACCTCGATAACCAATGGCTAGTGATTGAATCTGCGACCGCCAAAATGGCCGAAGAATTTACCCAGCTATTACGTCAGTCACTGGGAAGTTTGCCGATTATTCCTCTAATTTGTCAGCAACAACCATCCGCTGTTATGACACACTGGCTATTAAAGCAGTCCACGCCTGGTGACTATGAGACAGGCGAAGATTGTGTCCTGAAAGACAAGGGAGACGATAAGGTGGTGCTTCGCAGCAAGGGTATTGATATGTCGAGCCCAGACTATACCAATTACCTAGCGGGAGGCATGCAAGTATCTAAACTCGCCCTCTCCTGGCAAAAACAAATCCAGTTTAATTTGGCCGATGACCTCTGCCTATCAAGGATTCGGTTTAGTGATCTGATGAGAGAGCATGACAATGGTATTGATGTCGATGATTTTGCCGCTCGCTTTGATGCCGACCTTGCCTTGATGTCTGGCACATTCTCAGAGCTTGTTAATTCCTTGATCGAGCACTTCGGCGGTATTGATGAGTCGATCGAGTAATCGAAATTAGAGATTCGCTATACTTCGCAGAAATAAAACAGACAATCAGAAACAGCTATCTCTAAATTTTTGGTCACCATAAATAGGTGCAATCTATTGCGTGCATGAAGCTGATTATCCTTAACGTAGAAGTAGTCATGCACATGATCGATACCATCGATATCCAGTGCCTGAAGTCCTTTCAATCCCTCAGGTCCTAACCAGCCTAAATTTTGCTCTGGCAATGTGGTGCCAAAATTGAGCTTTTCGATATCGTGACGCAGCGTCAGATCAGAGCCTAATTGGTACTCTGAGGCATAGTTCAAATAGTAATTCTCTTTAATCTCTAGCCGCAGCGGATGTCGATAGGTGGTGAATTTAGTCACCTTTGGCATGCTCTGACAGTCCGGTAGTGTCATGAACCGCTTAAATCCCACATATGCCAGCTGATGCGACTCATCGGAATGATTGCCACCGCACTCAACCGTGATAATCGGTGCGCCAAAGTCATGCTCCATGAGTGCACCGATGTGAATGTCCGTGAGGATGAGTGTATCGGTAAATAAGTTCGCCAGAGGCTCTAGTTGTTCTCGATATCGACTCGCTGACGGCGAAACACAGAAACCAGGGCCCTCTCCAGAGGTATTATGCACATCGATGATCAGTTCAGGTTTTATCAGCTCAATATCGGCCACAATCCGTTCAGCGAGCTGATGCGCGGGCGTGTTTTGCTGGCCCAATTTTTCCGCAAAGCATCGATTTAGATCGTGATTACCCTTCAACATACGATAACTGAAGGCAGGCTCAGTCATGGCTGTTTCTATGGATGCGATGAGAATATAGGTCGTGACAGCTGGCTGAAATTGCTCGCGGATTAATGCCAGAGCAGCTTCTGTACCAGATGGCTCATTGCCATGTAGCAATGTCACAATCACCCGGGCGCGTTTGTTATCTGCACCGGTAAATACCAGCCAGGTTGGCTCCCCTAGCGCAGCGATAAAATCAATTGTGTTGTGATACTTTGCAAATACTGTGAGATCTGAGATACACGGAATAGCGGTTTTTATCATCAGGGAGTTGCCCAATCAGATACCGGCTTATTTTCATAACTGTTCGACATGTAATCTTGCAGCATGCGTTTTTTTGCCTGCTCATGATCATAGCTTTTTAAATAGTAGGTCATGGTGTCAGACTGCCAAATGGCACCGGTAATTTGTTTATCAATTCTACGCTGAATGATATCAAGATATTGCCTACTTTGGTTAGCCTCTAGGCCTAAAATATTTAATCCTCTCTCAGCCATTGGTAATAATACGCTGGCAAGCTCAGATACCTTGTATTGTCTCGGATGCGCACTGTGTGTATCTGGCCAGAGCAGCTCGGCATGCAAGCCATACTGAGCCGCGCGATAGAAGTTATCTCGGGCATAAGAGAACGGAAATGCCGCAATTAGCGCCGATACCTGATCACTCAAGCCAATTGTCAGACCCGCCATGAAGGCAATATTAGCGATCATATCTGTGATTGAGGGACCAGAGGGTAAACAACGACTTTCAATAGCAAAACTGCCGTTCATGGCGGTATCGAATAATGCCCTATTCCATGTCCATACTGTGCTCTGATGTAACTGAAGCTCATCCAGAGTAGGCAGTTCACCCGCTGTGATCGAATCGTAGGGATCCTTGGGGTAAACAATGGGTAATATGGGGTCAAAAAGCGCCACATTTTCACAGAATAATTCCCATGGCCCATTGCGTAACCAGCCTTGACCGTAATTCACTCGCGCTGGCTTTTGCCAAAGTTGCTTGGGTGATGTTTGCTGCTTGTGGGCCTGCATAAATAATGCGACGCGCGTTTCATCCCATAGACGCTGACCAAAGAGAAATGGCGAATTTGATGCGCAACCCAATACGACGGGTGTGATCAGTTGCAATGCATTCCAGGTATTTACAAAACGCTTCAAGGGGGTTTTTAAATGGAAGTTGAGTGCGCTGTTGGCACCCTCGAGAGTAATATCATTACAAGTAAACTCCAGCGGGACAGCATCGTCAATTTGTAATTGATATGAGTCACCACGAAGTCTCTGTAACCCACCGCTCAGAGCCTTCTGTAGGGAGGTATCGGTCATGTTATCCGAAGTAATATTGGCAGGTCGTAACGTGGGTAATATGCCAATTGGAAGCAGATTGAGGTGGCGCCCTCTGCATGCATCCTCAGTTAATTCGTGAAGTTCACCCAGTTCCTCTGCCATAGCATCAAATGCCGCTCCGGAAGTCGCTATCGAACTCAGTTGATAGCGCAGTTGATACTTGTTTGCCCCCAGATGTATACGAGGATCGCCACACTGACTGAGAATCGACAGGTTATCGCATGAGACATCTAAATCACTGTCGACCAGATAAACACTGACATCGCCACCAAAACGGTAATTATCACCACCGAAGCCAGGCATTCGGATAAGATCCGATAAAACATTGAGCTGTTCTCTGATCCGTTCTTGATATTTCGAATAGTCTTGTTCAGTATAAGACTTTTGTAGGACCTGAATATTCATTCATCTGCCACATTGATGCAAAGGCGTCTTTGCCGAGATTCTTATTATCAATTTATCAGGTGAGCAACGACTTGATCCTAATCAAACGGATCAGTTTAAATCAGCAAAATAGTGAACATTTGTCTTGATAATGAAGCGTAACCTCAACCAGCTCATTCCCCTGCGACTATTAAGCGCTCTTATGGTTGTCTTATTTGTCTCAGCCTGTGGCTCGCGTCTGGCTGTCGTGGAGGACATTCCTCAACGGATAGATTTAAACGGCAAATGGGCTTTTGTCAGCGAGGATGAATATACCTATGATCGATTTCGCGCACGAGCGGAAGCGGCCACTGCCCGAGTGACAGCCGAGTTAATCGCTCGTGGCCAGAGTCGCTCAGCTATCGAGGAGGCGCAACCAAATCGCATGATCCTTGATGTGCTGGTTAATCTACTCAGCTTGCCACGCAAGGAGTTATTCTTCCGTCAGACAGATTCATTGATAGAAGTTGACTATGGTGTTGCTGGTTATCATAGCTTCATCATCGGTGAGGAAACCGAGATACTGCTGTCAGGCGGTGAGTTTAAGGCCATTGCCGGCTGGTTTAAAGGTGAAGTGGTGATACACATTGTCGTAACCTCACGGTTTGATATTTATCACCGCTTTCGACTCATGGATGAGAACAATCTGCTCGAAACGATGGAAATAGAACTCTCAGATGACAACACGCTGGAGCATTCCCGCTGGTATCGCCGTATCACAGAATGACAGCACAGCTGCTAGGTGTGTTTTCCCCGGGTCCAGTCTTCTTGGTGGGTTAAATAGGTCTCTCCGGCATCAACAGCGCCTGGCTCCATTGTAGTAGCCATACTATCATTCCAGCGATTCAGGTATCCGAATAAAGCCACCACGCCCAGTATTTCGACTATATCGTCATCACTCCAATATTTGTGTAGTTCTTCGGAAATTTGGTCATCCACTGCATTAGGGACTGAAGAGGCCGCTAAGGCAAATTCGAATGCCGATTTTTCGGCATCCGTATACAGATCACTGTCGCGGAAATTCCAGATATTATTCAAGCGCTCATCCGAACCGCCATAACGTTTTGCAGCAAGAATGGTATGCGCCTGACAGTAACGACAGCCGGTTACGGCACTGGTGAGATAACCGATTAAACGTTTCTGCTCACTAGTCACTTCGCCATCGTTCTGCATCACCGCTTTATTGAGATTAATAAACGCTTTCGCAATGCCTGGGCGACGCTGCATAGTCAAAACACTGTTGGGGCAGAAGCCCAGAGTTTCATTGAAAAATTTCGCGAGTTCACTGACTTCTTCTGAGTGCTCAGGACTCAGTGGCGTAACAAGTGGCATGTTCAGCTCCAGTTATGATTTGTTATGAGAATAGAGAGCGGGCTTCTTCGATGTCTTCGGCGATGCCATCGACTTCATGAACTTCCATTTCTGTATCAAGACCAAGACGCGCAAATGACGGTACGTCAGACCAGTTGATACTGGCGAGCGGGTGGTCAGTGCCAGCATAACTTTGTAAATTTGCCACACAGACCACATCGGCGTAATCGGCCGGACCCTCGTGGTCACGTCCGAGATTCACATAATCCTGCGGTACATTTTGCAACTCAACAGGGAACTCCCATGCCTTGAGAATGGCCGTACCAATTTGAGGGTGCAATTGCGTGATAATTCGGTCCAGCATTTCCTCATCTTCTAATAAGGCAGGATTTTCCTCGGCTATGGTCAAGATAGGTAAGATACCGATTTCATGGGTCAGACCTGCAAGCGTAGCCTGATCCGGCTTGAGGCCAGCATAATGCTTTGCCAGCACATGGCTGATTGAGGCTACCTCGATTGAGTGCTCCCATGAGGCGCGCATACGATTATCAACATATTCAGACGTGGCCAGAAACATCTGCTCCATCGCCAAACCTGTGGCCAGATTTCGAACGAAAATGATTCCTAGACGGGTGATAACCATTTGTAAGTTATCGACCACCACTCTTCCTCTGAGAAGGGGTGAGTTAGCTACCTTAATTAGACGC
>CAZLIR010000074.1:3176-9239 GCA_964559635.1 uncultured Enterobacterales bacterium | reverse complement strand
TGAATGGCCAGAATAGTAATCAGAGCAGGTGATGTTCAATCCCTTGATAAGCCCTTCTTCAATCAGTCGACTAATGCGCTCCATCGGTAGTGCTTTGGTCAGCAGTTGTCGTAGCGGATCATTATTCAATAATGCCGTATATCGACTGTTGCGAGAGCCTGACAGCAAATGCCAAACAAACCCCAGCGACTGTCCTAACAAACCAGAAATACCGGACTTAAACACCTGATCTACAGTCAGATTGCTCCAAATCCCTTCCAATCGTCGTAAACCAGCACGATACTGTCCCGCATAGCAGGCAATGGATGCTGCATTTATGGCACCTGCTGATGAACCGCATATGATTGGGAAGGGATGATGTGAACCTTTGGGCGTGAGTTGGTAAATGGCTTTTAAAACACCCACCTGATAAGCCGCTCGGGCACCGCCGCCGGTTAGTATTATGCCTGTGTTTGGTAACTCATGTTGCATACTTAACTATAGGTATAGCCAACGTTCTTGCCAAGCTTTAATCACGCGTCTGGCGTAATAATCCTTGGGATAACTACCATGATATCGAGCGAGTGCAGTACGAACATTTTGCTCCTCTCGCTTTAAGTAAATTTTTAAAATAGCACAGCCGTATTTGATGTTAGTCGCCGGATCAAACAGGTTATCGTCCTCGTGACCGATGGCATCTTTCCAAAATGGCATAATCTGCATAAGCCCCTGAGCCCCGACTTTAGATATAGCAAAGCGATCAAAATTACTCTCGACCTGAATTAAAGCCAACACCAATTGTGGGCTGATATTATTGCGACTTGCTTCAGCATGGACCAGTGTGAGTATCTGAATACGCTCTGGCGCAGGAATATGCTTGGCCCGATCCGCAAGGCGGCTACTCATATCCTCTAACCACACTTCAGCGGCAAATTTATCCACAAAGGAATCGGCCGACTCGATGGCTTGTTTTAACTGGTTACGAAACTCCTCATCAACCTCTGTTGTAGTCGCGGCTGACAGGGAGAAAATTGGACTGAAAAGTAACAAGCTCATAAGCACTATGAGCTTGTGAATGCGTATTTGTTTTATTGGCCTCAGCAAAGGCTAATAACCTAACGTTTCAGAGAGAAAGTCTAGAATGCCGTCAACAGCCACTTGTTCAGCATCACGAGAGGTTCGGTGTTTGTATTCAATTTCACCGGCATCAACGCCTCGCTCGCTGATGACCAGCCGATGTGGAATACCAATGAGTTCGGCATCGGCAAACATCACCCCTGGACGCTCTTTACGATCATCAAAGTAAACTTCATAGCCTTTCGCGGTTAAGTCCTCGTAAAGCTTTTCGCAAACTTCTCTGACACGGTGAGAACGATGCATATTCATCGGTAGCAGGGCAATGTGAAAAGGGGCAATACTATCAGGCCATATAATGCCCCAGTCATCGTGGTTCTGCTCAATGGCCGCAGCGACAATACGGGTAATACCAATACCATAACAGCCCATTTCCATAGCAATGGCCTTGCCATTTTCGTTTAACACAGTGGCATTCATCGCTTGTGAGTATTTGTTGCCTAATTGGAAGATGTGTCCGACTTCAATACCGCGTTTAATTTCTAAGGTGCCTTTACCATCGGGCGATAAGTCACCCTCAACCACATTGCGTAAGTCATACACCTCTGTGGCGTTGGCATCGCGCTCCCAATTGACATTTATGTGATGGAAATCATCTTCATTAGCACCGCAAACAAAATTACTCAACGAGGCAGCATCCGGATCAACCACCACTGGCAACTCGAGACCAACGACTCCGAGTGAGCCCGGCGCAGCGCCAATGGTTGTTTTAATTTCCTCATCAGAAGCGAAAACCAAGGGAGAATGAACCAATGGATGATTGGCGGCTTTAATTTCATTCAACTGGTGATCACCCCTTAAGACCAACGCCACAAACGTGGGTGCTTCGCCGTCGTCGCTTACACCATGAACAATGAGGGTTTTTACCCCGGCACTCGCATCAATGGTTAAAAACTCACAGAGCTGCTCCATCGTTCTGACATTGGGTGTCGATACCTTTTCTAACGTTTCCGGCTGTTGTGCTTCAGTTGGAATAGGTAGGCAAGTTGCTTTCTCCACATTGGCCGCATAATCACTCTCGTTTGAGAAGGCTATGGCATCCTCACCAGATTCTGCCAGCACATGAAATTCATGTGAGCCGCTACCACCAATGGCGCCGGTATCGGCCAATACTGGACGATATTCCAGACCAATGCGATCAAACATATTGCAGTAGGCTTGATGCATAATATTATATGTTTTCACCAAGCAGTCTTCCGTTAGATGAAAGGTGTAGGCATCTTTCATGATAAATTCGCGCGCACGCATCACCCCAAATCGAGGTCTGACTTCGTCACGGAATTTGGTCTGAATCTGATAAAAATTAGCCGGCAGTTGCTTGTATGAGCGAATCTCATCTCGTGCGATATCGGTGATCACCTCTTCATGTGTTGGACCCAAACAGAAATCACGGTCATGACGATCTTTCATGCGTAATAATTCAGGCCCAAATTCTCCCCATCGCTTCGATTCTTGCCACAACTCAGCTGGCTGAACACCCGGCATTAGTAATTCGATGCCACCCGCTTTGTTCATTTCTTCACGAACAATATTTTCAACTTTACGCATCACACGTAAACCTGTCGGTAACCAGCTATATAAACCAGAGGCTAACTTTTTGATCATACCGGCACGGTACATCAACTGGTGACTGATAATTTCAGCGTCTTTGGGAGTTTCGCGACGTGTCGCGAGGAGATATTGACTCACTTTCATGGATAAAATATGTCTCAGTAATTCTGCATTTGATGAGCATCCACAATGATTTGCACATGCGGTTTCATTTGTGCGGGTATTTTATCAGTGACTGTGCTGACAGTACACTAGTCATATACTACATAAGACACAAACTGGGGTTTTCGTCGAGTAACCTGTCACGTTCATTGAGCATGATTTTGGACATATCCTGCTCATTGATTGAGGCGATGTTTGACATGATATAGCTATGAAATTCGGGACTCATATGCGGTAAATGTCGAACCTTCACAGAATTCTCCCTGAAAGCATGAAACAAATCCTCAGCTTCAGATAACATTTCTTCATTATCCTGAGCACGATAGTAAGATTTCAGAATACTATAGCCATACATTGACTCCAGGTTGGTATTATTGTCTCGAATTAGTCGTTTACCGAGCGCCTCACAATCTGGATTTGTTGAGCCATCGCTGCATAACTTAACAACATGATCATACTTCGGCGATAGTTCAGCGTGAACAGCACCATATGCTGAAATAAATGCATCGCTAGTGCTATCGATTAGATTATTCACCGTTTCATAATGATATTTAAGTTTCGCACCAAGGTAGTTATTGTTGGTACTCGCGTAGGCGGCTCTCTTCAGCAAAAGTAACTTATCATCCGTTGAAATGTTCTCGGAGTAGCTGAGTTTCAGTAGCCAATTTTGCGTATCATCGGTCATTCTGCTGTTGATATCAGACTCAGTCTGGTTATCGCACACACCGGAGTGAGAATGACAGAATTGGTACAACTTGCGATTATTCAGGTCGCTCGGATCGTCATGAAATTCATTCTTGATAAAGTTTAATCTCATGCGTGCTAGTTGTTCGTCGGTATATTGCTCTGATAATTGTTTTTTTCTGTCGTCCTCTGCAAGCATCAAGCCTGTTGCATAGTAGACAGCCAAGTAATCATCATCTGAGAGACCTGATAAGCGGTGATATAACGCTAATTTTTGATAAAAAAACTGAGCACCACAGCGTATATCGTTAAGAGTTTGCTTAAATTGTCGAATTTCCATCAACATAGTATCTAGTGTTCCACCGAGTCCAGATGGCTCTGGTGATACGATTGATTGCTGAGTGAAAGGACTGGCATTGTTGCCGTGGTTAAGCGGTGCATATTTTGCCGCCGCATTGTTATTTTGATACTCATGCGGGTAATCAACATTTGTCAGTATCAAACCAGCGATGGCGACCATTAAGAATATATAGAAGAAGAACTTTTTCATAACAGGGGTAGTGTAATGAAATGATTGATTAAATCAGGTGTATAAATGTCAAAATTTATTACAAGAGCCTATTCATTGCCTGCCAACGTACATAAACGTTACATACCGCGTCTGGAATTGACTAAACATAGAAAATAAGCCAGTCTATTCCGGTCAATTTAGGAGTACATGATAATGATAAAAAGTATCGCCCTGTTGGCGACCTTGATTTTGATCGTAGGTTGCGGACAGTCAGCCCCGCGCAAACCTGAGGTAAAAGAGCCTTTCAAATCGACTTATCAGGCCGAAGCACATAAACCCTATGTCATCACAAACGTGCATCTACTGGATGGTGCCGGCAACGAATATGAAAGTGTCAGTGTTCTGGTCAGTGACAATAAAATACAGGCAGTCGGTGAGATGTTGTCGATGGAGGGCGTTGAGACAATTATTAACGCCGAAGGTCAGTGGCTGACGCCGGGACTGATCGACAATCATTCACATCTGGGCGTTTACCCATCACCGTCGATTGATTCAACCTCTGATGGTAATGAGATGACCAGTCCTGATACTGCCAATGTTTGGGCTGAGCATGCTGTTTGGCCACAAGATCCCGGCTTCAACCTTGCGCGCGCAGGTGGTGTCACGGCGATGCAAATTCTGCCGGGCTCAGGCAATCTTATCGGTGGGCGAGGTGTATCTCTTAAAAATGTCCCTGCCATGACCATGATGGAGATGAAGTTTCCAGGTGCTCCTCACTCACTAAAAATGGCCTGTGGTGAAAACCCGAAACGCGTTTATGGTCGCAAGGGAATTATTCCATCGACCCGCATGGGTAATATGGCTATGTATCGAAAATCATGGATTGAGGCAACTGAATACCTTGAGTCATGGGAGAATTACTATGCCGGTAAGACCGATGACAAGCCGGGTCGTGATCTTCGTTTGGAGACATTATCTGAAGTATTAAAAGGCAATATCAGAATACACAACCACTGTTATCGTGCCGATGAAATGTTGCAAATGATCGCACTCTCTAAAGAATTTGGTTACCAAATAGCCAGCTTCCACCATGCCGTTGAATCCTACAAGATTGCCGATGCTCTGGCCCAGGAAGATATTTGTTCATCAATGTGGTCTGATTGGTGGGGCTTCAAATTAGAAGCCTACGACGGTATTAAGGAAAATATTGCCATTGTCGAGAAAGCAGGTGCCTGTAGCATCGTTCACTCCGATTCGAGTGTTGGTATTCAGCACTTAAATCAAGATGCAGCTAAAGCCATGGCATCGGGACGTAAAGCGGGCATTGAAATCTCTCCAGCGGTCGCGATCCAATGGATCACATTAAATCCGGCGAAATCAATGGGTATCGATCATCTGACAGGATCAATTGAAGCAGGTAAGGCTGCAGATTTTGTGCTCTGGGACGGCAACCCGTTTAGCGTCTATAGCAAAGCACAGCAGGTCTTCATTGATGGTAATAAAGTCTATGATCGTAACGACAGCGCTTTTCAAGCGAAGTCTGATTATGAACTGGGTTTGAGAAACGGAGAATAAGCTATGAAAAATAGTTACAGAGATATGTCAAAGATATGGGTCTTATGCTTGTTCACCGCAATCACTGGTTCAGTAATCAATGCGCAGGCAAATACCACCATTCAAACGCTCACTGATCCAATGGCTGGCAAGTCATTCATTCTGCTCAAAGGGGCGAAAATCCACACCATGGGTCAGCTTGGAACCATTGAAAGTGGCGATATACTCATCGCCAACGATAAAGTTCAAGCCATTGGTACCGGTCTTGATGCACCAGAAGGGGCTGAGGTCATCGATGTCAGTGGAAAAGAAATTACGCCGGGTTTAATCAATGTCAGCACCGCATTAGGACTGGTGGAAATTGGAGCTGTCAAATCAACAGTTGATTCACGTAATACCGAAAAAGCCTACTCGGCCTCACTCAGTATTGCTGATGTCATTAATGCCGAATCGAGCCTATGGTCTCATAACCGAAGTAATGGTTTGAC
>CAZLIR010000074.1:1756-3076 GCA_964559635.1 uncultured Enterobacterales bacterium | reverse complement strand
GTCTCTGCTCATCGTGCCAATGACATATTGGCTATGTTGGAATTAGCTAACCAATACTCACTTACAATGATCATATCCGGCGCTGAGGAAGCTTGGAAAGTTCGAGAACAGATCGCAGCAGCGAAAGTTGCGTTAATCGTGAATCCATACAGCAATGTACCTACCAAGTTTGAGACGCTCGGAAACCGAATCGATCAAATGACGTTGTTACAAGAAGCTGGTATCCCACTGATGATCAGTAATAACACCAGTCACAATGCTTATGTGATTCGTCAAATAGCAGGTAATGCTGTGGCCTATGGATTGTCACATGCCGATGCTTTGGCATCGATTACCAAAGTCCCTGCCCAGTGGTTTGGGATGGATGATCAATATGGCTCGCTGGAATCTGGCATGGTGGCGAATATGGTTGTCTGGGATGGTGATCCATTAGAAGTCACCACATCAGCCGAGCAGGTATTTATCAATGGTCAGCAGCAACCAATGACCTCTCGTCAGACGCAATTACGGGATCGATATATGGCTAAGGATGGTCGTAGGAGTGCTTATCGGCATTAACAGCTAATGAGCATCAAACCGTGCTGGTGCTCACCCCGTGTTTTCAAGACTTATCAGAGTATACGTCGAGTATTCTCTGATAATCTTTGCTGGCTTTCAGTTTTCTCAGCGATTTTTGCAGCTGATTGATCGTTTGCTTAGGTATGTTTAATGACAGCGCTAAATACCCTCTGCGCGTTGCAATATCGACTGGTGTGCGAGCAATCTTACCGGAGAATCGCTTTCGCTTAACAAACCGGGCATTTTCACCGGCAGGCATTAATGAGACTCTGCCTGCGAGAAGCAATTCCGCACACTCTGTGTAGCTTTCTGCCAACACCAGATTTTCAAAGCCTGAGCGAGTGAGTAATGTGTGATGAACATTGCCCGCTAACACACAAATAGCTTTTACTTTCTTTGCATCAGCGAGAGAATTGATACTTGTTGGTCGCTCGACAGACTCGTAAAAATATGAGGTGTATTTATTCAGTGGACCAACCCATTGCACCGTATTTTCTCTTTCAGGAGTCCTGAGTACATTGAATAGGGCTCTGTTATCCTTAGTTTGAACTCTCCTGAATGCACCATTGAATGAATAGTTGCTTATGTTGTTGGGTAGTCCAACATCATTAAGAATCCAGCGAATGACTTCAATGTCTATGGCGCGCCGACCCATATTAGGAATACCGATGGCTTCACCCTGGTCATTTTTTGTCAGAGCATGGGATGCGGAGTGGGTATAGAATTTTATGTTTGGTGTATTTTCATCAAAGGCATAAGCAG
>CAZLIR010000074.1:0-1746 GCA_964559635.1 uncultured Enterobacterales bacterium | reverse complement strand
AAAACAGCAAGACTCTTTTCTTGGACAGACCAAGCAGTTTACTACGCAACACAAAACCTTTATTCGAAGTACGAAAGTTATTATTGTTATATTTCTGCTTTAATTATACAGAAGATAAATAATTACTCAAAATCACAGCAAAACACCCTTGAAACTAGCCTAAGCAGTGGCAATTAGTTAGAATACGACGCCTTGATATTGGGGAGGGTTTAATATGCCGATTTATGAGTATAAGTGTAAAGCTTGTGAGCATAAATTTGATAAATTACAGAAGATTTCTGATGAGCCACTCGAGATCTGTCCTGAGTGTGGCAAGCCTCAACTAGTGAAGCTCGTCTCAGCAGCAGGTTTTCGTTTAAAGGGGACCGGCTGGTATGAAACAGACTTTAAAGGGACCTCTAAAAAGAACAAGGATACTACCAAGAGTTCATCCTCCAACTCGAGTAATTCAACTGACTAATATATAGATGACACGTTCATTTGTATGGGAAACGACCATATGCAACGCACACTATGTGGCCACTTTACAGACGAAGATGTGGCCAAGCATCAAAATGAAACCTTAACTCTGGCAGGATGGGTGCATCGCCGTCGTGATCTGGGTGGCCTAATCTTTATTCAATTACGTGATCGCTCAGGCATTCTGCAGGTTGTTTTTGAGCCTGATGATTTGAAATTATTTCAGCAGGCGGAACAACTACGTAATGAGTTTGTTATTCAGGTTGAGGGACGTCTGCGTGCCCGCCCATCAGACATGGTTAATAAAGACATGGCGACAGGCGAGGTGGAACTGGTTGCCCGAGAGCTGACGATATTGAATACTTCTGAGCCTCCAGTGGTGCCTGTTGAAGCCAAGCAGACAGTGTCTGAGGATCTACGTCTGAAGTATCGTTATCTGGACTTACGCCGTCCTGAGATGCAGGAGAAGCTAATCACCCGGGCTAAGATAGTCTCTAGTCTGCGCTCATATTTGGAAAAACAGGGATTTTTAGATATTGAAACACCCTTTCTGACCAAAGCGACACCTGAGGGAGCGCGTGACTACCTGGTACCGAGCCGAGTACACAATGGCAAATTTTATGCCCTTCCTCAGAGCCCACAGCTGTTCAAGCAGTTACTGATGATGTCAGGGATGGAGCGTTACTACCAGATTGTGCGCTGTTTCCGTGATGAGGATTTGCGTGCTGACCGACAGCCCGAATTTACTCAGCTTGATATTGAAGCATCATTCATTGATGAAGCAACTTTAATGACAATGATGGAAGGTATGATTGCCGAGGTTTTCGAAGCGGTTCTTGGCATCAAACTCGAGACTCCATTTTTGCGTATTCCATTCGCCGATGCCATGACACGGTTTGGTTCTGACAAACCAGATCTGCGTTTTGGCATGGAACTAACATCGGTCGACGATCTGGTTAAAGATGTTGAATTTAATGTATTCAGTGGACCGGCGAATGCGGCAGACTCTCGTGTCGCTCTGTTATGTCTTAAAGGCAAAGCAAGCGAGGTCTCGCGTAAGAAAATTGACCAATACACTGACTTTGTTGGTAGATACGGTGCTAGAGGATTGGCATGGATAAAGATTAATGATGCCGAATCCGGTCTCGAAGGTATGCAATCACCGATAGCCAAGTTTCTCAATGATGAGGTGGCAAGAGGGCTGATTGAGCGCGCCGGAGCAGAGACAGGTGACGTGTTATTTTTTGCAGCTGATAAGACTTCAGTGGTGAATGATGCCTTAGGTGC
>CAZLIR010000073.1:0-9576 GCA_964559635.1 uncultured Enterobacterales bacterium | reverse complement strand
GTAAAAATAGGACAGCGTGTGGTGTTGGTTAATCGCGGCTGGATCCCAATGCCACAATCAAGAGCAGAGCTACCACGCTTACCTGAACAGCCAACAGATTTCTCATCTGCAGGGGTCGTTTACATTCCGACCGAAGCGCTTGTCCTAAGAGAAGATATCTTGGTAGCAGATGAAGACTGGCCCAAATTAATTCAATCACTAGATATGCCCAAGTTAACTGCCTTATACCAGGAACTTAACTTAAACATTGAGCCATGGGTTTTACGGCAAGACCCAACTACGGATAGTTTATTTGTACAGGAATGGCGCTACATTAATATGCCCCCAGAACGGCACATTAGTTATGCGGTAACCTGGTTTGGACTGGCTATTGCACTAGTGATCATTTATATTGCCGCACTGCTATTTAAGAAGGAGAAGCCAGTTGGCAGATAATCCTCATAAAAAGAAAAATCGCGCAACCATTGTCCTGTTACTGGCGGTTTTCACAGTTCCAATTATTGTAGCCTGGAGCGCCTATTTCGGTGGTTGGTTCCAGCAGGGCCTAACCGTCAACAAAGGTGAGCTATTGCAGCCTGTCGTTGACTATACAGCTTTAAAGCCTGCACTAGATGAACAACCCATTGAATTTATGACTGGTTCACACTGGCGAATTATCCTGCCTGCAAAGAGCGTTGATTGCCTGACCAATGAAGCAGCCGATGGCTGTTTATTGAGCCTTTACATTATGGGGCAAGTTCATCAGCGTCTAGGTAAAGAAAAAGACCGTGTGAAACGCCAACTATATATTGGTGATATGACCGTTGATGCAAGTTTACAAGATTCACTAAAAGAACGATTTGTCGATATTGAAATCGCACACGGTAATGCTATCGCACAATTGAACTTATCAGCTGATTACATTTATGTAGCCGATCCGCTAGGTAATATCATGCTACGTTATCCGATCATTGCTGACCGAGATGCTGCCTTTGTTAAGGGCAACGATATTTATTTTGATTTAAAGAAATTACTTAGAATTTCGAGGATAGGTTAATGAAATATGCAAGTACACGGCGACTTGCTTTAATCGCCACGGTACTCACATTTGTGGTCATCATACTGGGTGCTAAGACACGTCTGACAGATGCTGGCTTGGGTTGCCCGGACTGGCCTGGTTGTTATGGTTATCTGACCGTACCGCAAAGCCAGGAAGCCATCGATCCAAGCAATGCCCTCTATGCAGAGCGCGATCTTGAGAAACCCAAAGCCTGGATGGAAATGATTCATCGCTATTTTGCAGGTGCACTCGGCCTGCTCATAGGTGTCATCGCCATTATGGCCTGGGTGCAACGGGGTAAGAATAACCACCCTGTTTTACTGCCCACCATTTTGCTGTTAGTGGTGTCGATGCAGGCTGCCCTCGGGGCCTGGACAGTGACCATGAAGCTCAATCCAAGTATTGTCATGCTGCACTTACTAGGCGGCTTTACCACCTTTAGTCTGTTGTTCATTTTGAGTATTAAGCTGTCTAAGGCGAATCAGCCCTTTCGTATTAAGCGCACCACTGTAGAAACTCTGAAGCCATGGGCGATTATCTCACTGGTGGTCATTATCAGTCAGATTGCGCTGGGTGGATGGACTAGTGCCAACTACGCCGCAGAAATATGTAATGGCTGGAATAGTTTGCCCATTTGTCAGGGCCCCTGGTACGAGAGCTTAGATTTTAAAGAAGCGTTACGATTCTGGGGATTTGATCTGCCAGCCAAAGGTCATTTCGAAAATGGTCACTTAGAGGGCGCACCACTGGTGACAATCCATGTGATGCATCGTATTGGCGCCATGGTCACTCTGGTTGTGCTCGGATTATTCGGTTGGCGACTGCGCAAAGACTCTAATCAGCTGTTAGTTGATTTGGGTACCTTCCTATGGCTTGTGCTCGCAGTACAAATCATATTGGGTGTAAACAACGTTGTATTCCAACTACCACTCTGGAATGCCATTGCTCACAATGCCGTTGGCGCTTTGTTACTCGTGACTGTTGTTGGTATAAACTACGTACTTTGGGCCCATAAAAATCGTGGTTGAAATGACTGAATCTGCAGGTGCAACCTGGCGTGATTATTTCGAGATGTGTAAACCGAAGGTGGTGGCACTACTGCTGCTGACTGCGATTATCGGTATGTACCTCGCCACACCGTATTGGGTACCTGTCGATGTATTAGTTTTCGGTACATTGGGTATTGGTGCGGCATCAGGCGCTGCGGCGGTGGTTAATCATGTCATTGATCGTCGTATTGATGCCATTATGATGCGCACTGATGCGCGTCCTATTCCACAAGGTAAGGTAGCCCCCAAGCAGGCGATTATATTTGCCACCTTGATGAGCATTGCTTCAATGCTGATCCTTTATTATCTTGTGAATCCACTGACCGCCTGGTTGACTCTGTTCGGTTTGGTTGGTTATGCCTTCGTATACACCATGTACCTCAAGCGCGCGACACCACAAAATATTGTCATCGGTGGTATTTCAGGAGCCATACCTCCCTTATTGGGCTGGACTGCTGTGACCGGTGGTAACGGTGAAATACCTGCGCATGCCCTATTGCTGGTGTTGATTATCTACACCTGGACGCCACCGCATTTTTGGGCGTTATCCATTCACCGCGTTGAAGACTATGCCAAGGCTGAGATCCCAATGCTTCCCGTGACCCACGGCATTGAGTTCACCAAAACCTGCATACTGTTGTACACCATTTTACTGGTGATCACGACCATCCTACCCTGGCTTGTAGGGATGAGTGGATTGATATATCTGGTAGGAGCATTGGTGCTTGGGGCAGTTTTTATGAAGTATGCAATCGAGCTAAAGTATTTCGATAAACCCAAGCTGGCGATGAAAACATTTGGTTGGTCAATTACCTATCTCATGTTGTTGTTCATACTGCTGCTAGTTGACCATTATTTTCATTACAACCCGATTGCCTTATAAGTTGGATATCCTATGACCGGTAATTCGAAAACTATACTGTTTCTTGTGGCATTCATCACCATGGTGTTGGGTGCATTTACTTTTAAGGTACTGAAAACAAGTGCTGAGCCGGAAATTCAGGCGTTGGTTTATCCCAAACCAAAACAACTCCCAGAATTCACCATGATGGCACATACCAATACCGAGTTCACCGAGCGTGATCTGCTAGGCAAGTGGAGCGTGGTGTTTTTTGGTTTCACCTATTGTCCTGATATCTGCCCGACGACCATGACCGACTTAGGAGAGATGGCGGAGAGTCTTCCTGAAGATGTCGCTAAACGTACTCAGTTCCTGTTTGTTTCTGTAGATCCTGAACGTGATACCGTTGAGCAATTAGCGAACTATGTACCATTCTTCAATAAGGAGTTTATTGGAACGGTCGGGACGCCAGAGCAACTCGAATTATTCTCTAAAAGTCTCGGTGCGGTGTACGTGAAAGTACCTTATGGTGATAGCTACCAAATGCAACATACTGGCAGAATCTTCATCATTAACCCTGCCGGCCAACGATTTGGTATTTTTGCCGAGGATCCCGTCAATCCGGGGGTGTTAAATGTGCCGGTTATGACTAGTGACCTAACTCAGATCGTTCGCAACAACAGCTAATTATCGGTTAACTCTATTGCGTCCTGCCCTTACTTGGTATCGAGTAAGACTGGGCCTGGTCCTTGCTTTGCCAACTTGTCCTCAAGGTTATAGATAGGACACACTTTTAGGGATAAGCAGCCACAACCGATACAGTCTGTTACTTGATCTCGCAATCGCTCCAGATAAGCAATCCGCTCGTTCAACTCAGCTCGCCAGACACTGCTTAAACGGCGCCAGTCTGCTTTCGTTGCCGCCTTGTCATTGGGTAGGGTTTTTAATGCCTGCTCAATGGCGCTTAGCGTTAGTCCCATCTTTTGTGCCGCCTTTATGATAGATACCCGGCGCAGTACATCTTTACGATAACGTCGTTGATTTCCAGTATTGCGCTGACTCGAGATTAAGCCGCGCTCCTCATAATAATGTAATGTGCTGACCTTAACGCCGGCACGATTTGCAAGCTCACCGACTGAGAGTGCTTTGTCGTTCATTTTGTTCTCCAAAAAAATAGTTAAATTACCTAAAAAAGTACTTTACCTCAAGTTAACTTGAGGTTTTATCATTGGCACAACACTCAATTAACATTTATCAATGGAGCAATATGATGAGACTAGAACACATCAATATGGTTGTAGATGACCTTGAACAAAGCATTAAATTTTATCAGGCAGTATTTCCGCATTGGCGAATACGTTCAAAGGGTGAGCGCGACTGGTATGGCAAACCTAGTCGTTGGATTCATCTGGGTGATGACCAACAATATCTGGCCATGAGTGATCATGGTGAAGGTAGCAATCGAGATTTAGCTGGTCATAGTATTGGTCTGGCGCATATTGGTTTTGAAGTGAGGAATGTAGATGCTGTTATCCAACGGTTACAATCCGCCGGCTTTGATATTGCTTTTGAGGGTGCGGATGCCCAGTATCGCAAAAACATCTACTTCATCGACCCGGCCGGTTTTGAAGTTGAGTTTATAGAGTATCTCAGTGATATTCCGACACAGCGTAACTTGGATGATTAGGACTTTACTATGTATGCTCTGGCAATGCTCGCGGATGATACTGTCAGGCTATGTATTAGCTTGACAGTATTAATGTACAAACAATACTATGAAATCCAACAAACGGTTTGGTGTAAAACCAGTATGCAAAATAGTAAAGATCGAGGACCTGGTGTTCTTTTTCCACCCCCAGTCGTGTTCGTAATCGCCATTATTTTGGGATACTTTCTTGACAAGATCTTCACTATTGTTACCTTGAACTCTTACCTGTGGTTATTGCTTGGCAGTACTGGCATTGTGTTAAGTGTCGGTGTGCTCTGCTACGCCCTGTATAGTTACATCAAAGCAAAAACTCACATTGAGCCATGGCAACCAGCGAATCACCTTATCACCACTGGCTTATACCAATTTAGCCGTAACCCGATCTACCTTACGTTCTTTATTCTGACTGTAAGCATTGGTTTACTGTTGGGTAAATTCTGGATAATTATATTAGCCATTCCTGCGCTAGCGGTCATTCAGACCTATGTTATCAAGCGTGAAGAAGCCTATTTAGCAAAAGTATTTGCAGATAAATACATCAAATATCAGCGCTCTGTGAATCGCTGGCTATAAGCATTACTCAGTAACGACCATGTTTTCAGCAACTGAATTAACCGACTATTGGCGCGACAAAAAGTTACATGGCAGTGTATGGGCACTAGCCTGGCCGATGATCTTATCGAATATCACCGTGCCCTTACTAGGCTTGGTCGACACCGCGGTACTGGGTCATCTTGAACATGCTCGCTACATGGGAGCGGTGGCCATTGGCTCGATCATCATTGGCGTCACTGTCTGGGCCTGCAACTTCTTACGGATGGGTACCACAGGTTTCACTGCCCAGGCATTGGGTCGTGAGGACAAAGTCGAAATAAAAGCCATCTTCTGGCGCTCACTGTTCATGGCCCAGATCATTGCCTGGCTTATTATTCTGCTGCAGGACTATTACGCACAGGCTACCTTTTACTTCATGGACGGCACCCCTGAAGTATTATCACTCGCGCGCACATACTATGATATCAGAATCTGGGGATTACCCGCCTCAATCGCGAACTTCGCCCTCGTTGGCTGGTTTCTTGGCCTCCATAACACCCGTATACCGCTGTTACTCCTAATTGCGACCAATAGTCTGAACATTGTATTGAATATTATCTTTGTGGTCGGCTTGGGGATGGATGTCGACGGCGTTGCCTATGCTTCGCTGATTAGTGAATATGTCGGCCTATTCATTGGTCTTGTATTTGTCTTGCGGCAACTCAAAAAGTATCCCGAAGTAGCGCCACCTGCGGTTATATTTGACTCAGCTTTGATGGTTAAGATGTTTGTCACAAATCGGGACATATTCATTCGCACCATGGCACTGGAAGCCGTGTTCTTCTTCATGGCTTCAGCTGGCGCCAAAATGGGTACCAGTATTCTTGCCGCTAATGCCCTGCTATTGAACTTTCTGTTTTTGATTGCCAACGGCCTCGATGGTCTGGCTCAGGCAGTCGAAGCACTGGTTGGCAAAGCCATTGGGGCGTGTGATCAGTATTTATTCAATGCATCTATTGTGGTTGCCGGTGGCTGGTCATTGCTGATGAGTGTTGCCTATCTGATTGTGTTCTGGTTATTGGGCGATCTCATCATTGCCCTACTTACCGACATTCCAGATGTCCGTGAGACCGCTCAATACTATCTATTATGGCTGGTTATTCTCCCTATCGTAGGTGTGTGGAGTTATTTGTTGGATGGTATTTTTATTGGTGCAACACGTGCCAGAGATATGCGCGATAGTATGCTATTGGCAACCGTAATAGGTTTTATTCCGGCCTGGTATTTTCTGCAGCCACTGGAAAATCATGGTTTATGGTTAGCCTTCCATCTATTTATGATTGTCCGAGCACTTGTGCTGGGTGTGGTGTTTATCCGCATACATCGGCAACGCGGCTTCATCACCCGAGAAGTTTAGGTGCCTTAAAGCACACATAGCAGTTATTACCCTCGGCCAGCTTTAAATCAACGCAGGATTTTTCCGTGATCCTTAGGCTCAGTTTGTGACTTCCAATTGCCGTGGATATAAAATGTGAGTCATTTTGTTTTTTTCCAATCTTACTAATCACTGCAGGTAGTTGATTTAAGATGCTTGAATTCGCCATTGGCGCAAGACTGATACTTATATCGACTAAAGGGATCGTCAACCATTGCTGTGTTTGCTCAGGTTGTGCGCCTAGTGCATAAATCATTAAATCAGTATCAACTAGCTTGAGTTGTTGTAACTGTCCGTCTGATGATAACCACTGAGTCTCAAGAATATTCTCATTGGCGTATTGACTAATAAACTCTGAATCGACTGCATCAATTAGTTGTTGATAACTAATAACATGAGTCTCAGCTTCTGACATTAGCAGCACATCATCAGCGATCATCGCCATTTCATGGACATCATGTGTTACATACAAGATCGGGGCTTTATTGCTGTAATGCCAACGCTTCAGACGCGACAATATACGGTGCTTACGTGCCTTGTCTACAGCCGAAAGTGGTTCATCTAATAACAACCAACGACTGCCCGATACCATTGCCATGCACAGACTCACTAGTTGATACTCGCCGCCCGAGAGCTGATTGGTTGGCCTGCTAAGTAATGCATCGACCTCTACCAGCTTGATCATTTGCTGCAGTACCACATTGGGCTGTGTGTGCTTACTAAACTTCACAGCCAATGCTAAGTTCTGCCTCACTGTCATGGTATCAATCAGATTAATACTCTGCGTCAGATAACAAAAGTCTCTTTGTTGTGGCTTGGTCGTATGGCTACTGTCCTCAACCACCTCATCGTCAAATAGTAATTGACCGTCAAGTGGTAAGTGACCCGCACAGCGCTTCAATAGGGTAGTTTTACCAATACCAGAAGGACCAAATACCACAGTAATTGCATGCTGGTTCAGGCTAAATTGTGTGCCATTCGATTCTATTGCAATCATTGTTGCACCTGCCTTGAAACAAAGCGTATTGGGCTACCCAATTTGGCGTAGGTGATGATCAGAATAACGAGTGATAGGATTAACAGAATACCGGAAGTGACATGTGCCTGGGCATAATTAAGTGTTTCCACATGGTCATACAGGGCAATGGAAATGACTTGTGTCTCACCTGGAATATTGCCACCAATCATTAACACAACACCAAATTCACCGATGGTATGGGCGAAACCTAGTGTCAGCGCTGCCAGTAAACTAGTTTTAATGATCGGCAAGATAACAAACCACTGTCGTTGCCAGAAGTTCATGCCCATGGAACTGTAGACATGAATTAGGTCATCAGGAATGCGACTGAATGCCTGTTGAATTGGTTGCACCACGAATGGCAGGGAATAGATCATTGAGCCGATGATCAACGCATCAAAACTAAAGGCGAGTTGCGAATCAAATAACCACTGCCAAAATTTTCCTATGTTTGTATCGGGCGCAAAAAATAGTAGCAGATAAAAACCTAACACCGTGGGTGGCAACACGAGAGGTAATGCGATGACCGCCTCGAGTACTGGTTTGATCGGATGCTGCAGACGGCTTAACCACCAGGCCAGTGGTAAAGCAATCAGCAACAGATAAAAAGTACTTATTGCTGCTAACTTCAGCGTTAGCATCAGTGCTGACAGGTCAGTTGGCGTGAGTAGTTCAGTCATGTGTTTGGTTCAACTTTTGTAATAATCCTAGCAGACCCTCTTGCTCTTGTGGTGATAATATAGCTAGCCAGTCATCTAACCACGACTCTTGTGCTGATTTATCCTTCACTAACGTTTCTTTGCCAAGGCGCGACAGCAGATAGAGTTTTTGTCTCCTATCGGTTTTTGAAGAGCCTCTGACAACCAGTTTTTGTTGTAATAATTGATTCATCATCACGCTCATACTGGATTTACGTACCCCACGCATTTGCGCCAGTTGCGATAAATTAGCCACCTGTTGTTGCGCCAGTATATTGAGTATCTCACGATGCGCTAGTGGCAATATGAACTGTTTAGTACGGAAAGTCTGCCCAAACTGATCGATTTGCTGTCTTAAGTGTTTCATGGCATATATTATTAGTTAGTCTAACTAACTATAATTCATTTAGAGTAAATTGCCAATAAGCCACAGGAATATTCCCCGGGCTTGCTTAAAATCTATTGAAAATGCAGTTGGTTAGTTGATTTTGCTGAATTGCTGAAGTTGTTGCTCTGTTGAATAGGGCAGTAAGGCCAACACACTGCGATGTAGCACAGTGACCTGCTCTCCCATGATCAGCTTGCCATCTTCCGTGGTGGTGATCGCACCACGCTCTCGCATCAGAGCGACCATGGTTGCAAAGACATTCTTATCAAAGGCCTCGGGCGCATTAATGTCGTACAGAATTGCTAAACGCTCTGCCAAGGTCTGGCTGTTGGTTTCCAGTTCTTTGCGGCTGAACTTCTGTCCCGTTTGACGACTACCCGCCAGAAGCGTGAGCACAATCGAGAATCGCTTGAGCATATTCTGCAGAATTTCACTCATCAATATGAAGCTCTGTAGTTCATCGGTCTGACGCTCAGGACGCGTTAAGATGTCTTCGTTTTCGGTGAGAAAACCCTTGTTGATAAAGTAATCAACATAATCATTGAGTTTCGCTTCGAACTTGGACTGATTCCAGTATAAAAATAGCTCACTGCGCAGGTAGGGATAGATCATATTGCAATAGTCGAGCAATTTGCCGCGGCTCATCTGCCGCGTATACCTGAAGCAACAGGCAATCAACGCTGGCACTACAAATAGATGAATAATGTTATTGCGGTAATAGGTCATTAATACCGCCTGCTCATCGGTGACAAAGACGATATCACCCATCTGCTGTTTCGCCATCTGTACTGCATTAAGTGCGATCGCGCCATCGAGAATTTCCTGACTCGTTCCTTCTGGCACAACCACTGAGTCGCTGTAAGGTA